>JANTFY010000272.1 GCA_024763185.1 Gammaproteobacteria bacterium
CGACCTCATCCATGCCGATGGCGTAACAGGCACCGATGATGCCACCCATGCTGGTACCGACAATTTCCGCCGCTGCCACCTGCTGTATTTTCAGATCATGCAACACGCCGAGGTGTGCGATGCCCAAGGCGCCACCGCCGGAGAGTACCAGGCTGAAGGGTTCCGTTTTTAGATCGATAGTCATGGTCAGGTTATTTGTTTAAATCGGTGCTTTCGGGTCAAACCCAGAGCTGTTTATCCTGCTTATCTTAGGGCCTGTCAATACTAATTAACAGCCGGCACTCAGGCCCGGCAACAACAACTGCGGTTACGGCTTCTATAAGCCCAGTCGATACTGCTATAATTGCACGCTTTATTACGCTTACAGGCCCATCCACCATGAATTTAGACAGAGTCAGTTCCGGCAAGAACATCCCCAACGAGATTAACGTGATCATCGAGATCCCGGCTCACTCCGACCCGGTGAAGTACGAACTGGACAAGGAAACCGGCGCTATGTTTGTGGATCGCTTCATGTCCACTGCAATGTTCTACCCCTGCAACTATGGGTACGTGCCACACACCCTGTCCAAAGACGGTGACCCGGTGGACGTCCTGGTTTTGACCCCCGACCCTCTGATCTCCGGATCGGTTATCTCCTGCCGCCCTGTCGGAGTTTTGATGATGAAAGATGAGTCTGGTGATGACGCCAAGATACTCGCAGTTCCAATCGACAAACTCTGTAAAACTTACCGTGCTGTGCAAACCTTCCGTGACTTGTCTGGTGAAACGCTCAATCGCATTTCCCACTTTTTCGAACACTACAAGGATCTCGATGAAGGTAAGTGGGTACGGGTTGACGGCTGGTATGGCATCGACGAAGCCAAGCAGGAAATCATGGACAGCGTACAGATGTATAAAGACGCCCCAGAAAAACCGAATTTCTAAAAGCCTTTATTGATCAGTAACAGCTGAGCCAGACCCACTGGATGGATCTGGCCGGATGCTGGATTTAACCGGGCAGATCCCGGTTAATCGTCTTTTCGCCGCCGGAACAAAGCTGACTTTTCTTCGGCACTGACCGCTGTCGGTGACTTCAGTTTATCGAAGTCCAAATGACAGACCCGGTTACGCCCCTGCTGCTTGGCTTGATACATATATTGGTCGACCATATCGACAAACGATTTCTCGGTATATTCGTTGGCCACTTGATACACACCCACACCAAAACTCGCGGTCAGGTTAAAGGCCTGGTCTTCATATTCAACCGGGGTTCGCTGCAGTGTCAGGCGGATACGCTCGGCCACATTAACAGCAATGGGCAGGGGTGTCTGTGGTAAAAGGATGGTGAACTCTTCGCCCCCGTAACGGCACACGATATCGGACTGGCGCAATTCTTTGCGAAATACAGCGGCCGCCGTTTTCAGGGCAATATTGCCCGCCTCATGCCCCCAGTTATCATTGATCGATTTAAAGTGGTCCAGGTCGACCATAATCAGGCTCAGGGGGCGACCGCTACGATCACTGCGCAGAATCTCATTGCCGAGTATGTCCTGAAAATAGCGGAAATTGAACAACCCCGTCAGGGGATCGGTGGTAACCAGTTGTTTTAACTGTTCATTTTCACGCTTTAATTGCGCCAGTTGTTTTAACCATTGGCAGTCATCGAACTCGACCGGACACAGCTCGACATCTGAATGTTGTTGTTCTTTGTTCATTGACTGCAAGCCCTCTGCTCCATTACTACCTGGCACATTGGTTTATAATAACATTTTGTGCCAACCGCTTTCCCATGTTACCTGACCTCTTCCAATCTTCGCAGCAATATAAAAAATTCTTTACCGAATCACTATTAGATCTGCTGGACTCAGACCAACTCGGCGTTTTTATTCTGGTGTTGGCCAACGCCAGCATCCAGGCGCAAATCCAGCGACCACTCGACCCGGCCCTGAAACTGCGTTTTAGTCAGCTCAGCCAGCAACTGCAGACATTATCCAATAAACAGTTACAGAAGATACCCCCAGATGACCTGGCGGTTTTCCGCCAACTTGAACAACTGGGTTACGAAAACCTGGAACCCGGTCAGCAAAAATTCCTGGGGGTCTGGCAACTACAGTTCAACCAACTGCGCAGCTTTCGCCCGGCGCGCAACAGTCAGAAAACCATCACCGAATTGCACCAGCCTTTTGACCATAATGGCTTTCATTTCAACAAACCGTTTTTGGCCAAAGAAATCCTGTGGCAGGGAAGCCTGGAAAAAATTCCTGTCCGCTTTTTATTCAACAAGTTTCCATTTGCCGATTACCATACCCTTGTTTTACTGCACCCGGAGTCGAACAAACCCCAGTTTTTGCACAGTGAAGATTGCGCAGAAATGCAGCAGGTCATGCAATCATTGTCGTCTCTATACGGTCTGGGTATGGCTTACAATTCACTGGGTGCTTTTGCCTCGATCAATCATCAGCACTGGCAATGTTTTGTGCGCGAACAGGCCTATCCGGTGGAACTGGCCTGCTGGACGCATAACGGCGGTGAATTGCCTTACCCTGTAAATGTAGAAAGCTTTCTCAGCCTGCAGGAAATATGGCCGCGCATAAAAACACTGCAACAACAAAACCGGGCTTTTAACCTGTTCATGCGCGCCGACAGGGGTTACCTGGCCTGGCGAAAAAGCCAGGGCACTTATCAACATGCGGGCTGGACCAGCGGGTTTGCCTGGTCCGAGATCATGGGCAATATCACGGCTTTACGAAGAGTGGATTATGACCAGCTCGACAGCGCAAAAATAGTGCGTGAATTTGAGTCGTTAAAAATTGAAGCCTAGAGCTTAGGGCTAGAGGTCTCTCGCCAGGCGGATGCCCACGTTGTACTGACCGCGGCCACTGGGAAAGGCCTCCCTGTTTTCAACGCGCATGGATGTCGCCGGACTCCGATAGGCCCCGCCACGCGCAACACGTACGCTGCAATCACCACCTTCCCACACGGATCCATCATCCGGAGCACCGGTGTAATTGCGGTGGTAACAGTCATGCACCCATTCAAAAACATTTCCGGCGGTATCCTTGAGCCCAAACTGATTAGCCTTGTAGGATCCGACCTTGGCCGGTTTGCTGGTATTTAATTCCGAATCACAATCAAAACAGTGCGCATTACCAGAGCCCTTGCGTGACCCCCACCAGTAAGTGGTGCGCTCTCCACCGCGCGCGGCGTACTCCCATTCCGATTCAGAAGGTAGGCGGTATTTTTTACCGGTTTGCTTGCTTAACCACTTGGTATAAGCCAGCGCATCATCCCACGACACGTTGGTAACCGGATAGGTCTTGCGGTCCAGGCCATTGCCATTGGGCAATTTTCGTCCCGTGGCCCGGGCAAATTTGTCATATTCAGCAAAGGTAATTTCGT
>JANTFY010000273.1 GCA_024763185.1 Gammaproteobacteria bacterium
ATTCATACTAAAATACTTCAAAAGGATTACAATGATTTGCATCATTGAAAAACGATAAAGTATCAATTTAAGCATTGCTGACAAGCACTTAAAGCAGCGTCATGAAAGAGTGGTTTGATCCACTCATGACACCAGTCTGCCTATAATGTTGCGCTTTAAAATGGTCGTCGGATTAATATCAATCTGTTGACTGGAGCACAAGTTAATACAATAAACCGCAATCGTCTGTTGGTAGGGATTAATCCATGACTTCCATCAGATAAAATCCCATCTTCATATCGGTACCCAGGATATGTTCGGTTAACCACACCTCCAGGTACTCGATATGCTCATTGGTCAACAGTTTGTTTTCCTGATGGTATTTTTGCTGCAACTCCCTGACGCTTTCAATTAAATCCTGATGCTCGGCTTTATGTTCCTCGAAGCCCTGATATTTGTATTTCAGCATGAGGCGTTCTTCATGGCGAAAGTGCCAGATGGTGCAACTGATCAGTTCTTCCAATAAGGCCTCGATATACTCCGGCGCATCGCCTTCTTCGACCGAATGGCTGAGCAGGTTAAACAGATCCACCAGCCGGCGATGATCTTCATCAATTTCATCGACCTCGACACTGAGGGTGTCATCCCAAATTATTTCTTTCACGAGTTTGCCTCCCGTTGCTTTATGGACCCTGTTAACTGGAAATCAACACGAGTAAAAAATCGGCCATCGACTTCCTTGGTTCAACAAGCCCTATGTTATGCCTTTTTCAGCAAGAGATAATGACTTATCTCAAAAACCGTCATCAATACGGTGGAAATAGATCACCATCGGGAAGGACGATCAGGAGCCCATCGATTGAGCCAGTTATAACTGCACGGTTGATGCCTTGTTCACTCTCGATATAATTCGCTTACCGACAAAATAAAAAACGTTGTAACCAACTGACTCAAAACCATCCAACACAGGAACCTTCATGACTAAACACATCGGTATATTAACGGCTGGCGGTGACAGCCCCGGACTCAATGCGGCCATCAGGGGGGTGGGTAAAACCGCACTGGGACGCTACGACATGCAGGTCATCGGTTTCATGGATGGCTTCAAGGGCCTGGTGGAAAATCGTTCAACGCGTCTTGATGGGGACTTCTTTTCCGGCATCCTTACCCGCGGTGGCACCATACTGGGCACCAGTCGCGATAAACCTCACCGCATGATGTTCGGCGGCAAAAAGCAGGACATGACCGACATTATTGTCGAAAACTATCACGCCAATCACCTCGACGCCCTGGTCTGCATCGGCGGTGGTGGAACCCAGAAAAATGCCCTGGAACTTCTCAACAAGGGGCTCAATATCATCACCCTGCCCAAAACCATCGATAACGATGTCGGCCTGACCGATACCACGTTTGGGTTTGACACCGCACTGGGCATTGCCACCGAGGCCATAGACCGGCTGCACAGCACGGCACACAGTCATCACCGCATCATCGTGGTGGAAATCATGGGGCATCGCGCCGGGTGGCTGGCATTAGGGGCCGGTATCGCCGGCGGGGCAGATGTCATTCTGTTACCCGAGTTGCCCTACAACATTGAAAACGTCGCCACCGCGATTCGCTCACGCGTAAAAAGCGGCAAGAAATTCAGCATCGTAGCCGTGGCTGAAGGCGCCCTGCCGGTTGACCAGGCAGAACTCATGGAGCAGGCCAGAACGGCCAAAGAAGAGGCGCCGGACAAGGACGCCCGCAAAAAAGCCAAAGATAAAATTACCCGCTTAGAAAAGAATAACATCAATCATATTGTCACCCTATCCTCGCAGCTGGAAGAACTGACCGGCCTGGAATCCCGGGTCACTATACTGGGGTACCTGCAGCGTGGAGGCACACCTTCCGCGGCCGACCGGCTGTTGGCAACCCGGCTCGGCGCCGCCTGTGCGGATTCCATCCACAACGAACAGTTTGGCGTCATGATTGCAGCGCGCGGCGATGGTGCCGTGGCCGTCCCGCTGGCCGAGGTTGCCGGCAATAAAAAGCTGGTGCCTTCCGATCACCCCTGGGTACAAGCCGCTATCAGTGTCGGCACCAACTTCGGGGTTTGACGTAACATCCCAAGCTTCACCAAACCCGGTGGATAAGACTTATTTGCGCAACTCTCGCTGAAACAGGTCCATCAGCAACTCGATTTTTTTCAGACCCGGATAATTGGGTCGCACGATAAAGGCAATTTCACGATGCGGTCCGGGTTCCGCCAGCGGCACCCTGGCGATCCTGGGATTATCCTGCAGTAATGGACCCACGGCCATGGCCGGTATCAACGTGGTGCCCAGGCCATTGGCCACCAGTTGTACCAGGGTATTGAGACTCGTTGCCCCTAGATGGTGATCCGAGATATTCGGCAGGTGACAGACTGACAGCGCATGATCCTTCAGGCAATGCCCATCCTTGAGCAACATGAGGCGATGCGGATCCAGTTCATCGTTGCTTAACTGCTGCTTTTGCGCCAGTTCATCATCAACCTGCGTAATCCAGAAGAAATCCTCTTGCCAGAATTTGAAGGTCAACAAGCCCTCACAATCAAAAGGCAGGGCCAGAACCGCAGTATCCAGGTCACCATTGCGCACCTGTTCCACCAGCACCTGGGACTGTTCTTCCGATATTTGTAAATGCAGCTGTGGATACTCGCTGTGCAAGGCAGGCAGGACAACGGGTAGCAAAAATGGGCAGATGGTCGGGATCATGCCCAACGACATGCTGGTCTGCAATGGATGGTCCGGGTCCTCCCCGAGTTTTTCCAGGTCAGACATCAATAGCTGGATTTCATGGGCCTTGGCCAGCGCCTGCTTACCCAGGGTTGTCACCAGCACCTGTTTGTTATTGCGCTCAAACACCTGGAAGCCCAGTTGTTTCTCCATTTCGGACAGTGCGGTACTCAGTGCTGATTGCGAGACGGCACAGGCCTCGGCGGCTTTCCTGAAATGCAGCGTGCGTTCCACCGCCAACGCATAACGGATCTGCTTGAAAGAAATCACGATTTATTTTCCAGAAAGAATAATAGTTCTATTTATTAGAACACAAATATCTATTTTATTAAATTTATTTGAACAACGTGAATCACTAATATACTCGCAACTGCTTCAGATGAAGCGGTAAGAACTTATTAACCCAAATTTAAATTTATAGATTGGAGAATTAAAAATGTCTGTATTGAACTCTAAAATCAAACCTTTCAACGCAACCGCTTTCAAGGCCGGTGAAAAAGACTTCTTCCAGATCACGGATGAAGACGTGCTCGGCAAATGGTCGGTGTTTTTCTTCTACCCGGCTGATTTTACCTTTGTTTGTCCAACCGAGTTGGAAGACCTGGCTGATCACTACGAAGAATTCCA
>JANTFY010000274.1 GCA_024763185.1 Gammaproteobacteria bacterium
TTGAGGATAGTCGGGTAAAAACCGGGCGGCTTCGAAATGCGCGCTGGCAGTATGTAAGAGCAGTTCTTTCATGAGTTTTTCAGGTTTGCGCCAGAGCGGGATCGGCAATACCAGCCTGGCTGAATCCGCGCGCACGTAACTGGCACGAATCACAATGCCCGCAGGGCTGGCCATTTTCGTCCGGGTCGTAGCAACTGAGGGTCTGGGCATAATCCACACCCAGTTGAATGCCGCGTTGTATGATTTGAGACTTGCTCAAATCGATCAGCGGGGTGTGGATGGTCATGTGGGTCTGCCCTTCAACACCGGCCTTGGTGGCCAGGTTGGCCATGTTCTCATAGGCCTTTATATATTCAGGCCGACAGTCGGGGTAACCGCTGTAATCCATCGCATTGACCCCTATAAAAATATCGGATGACTGCAACACTTCGGCCCAGGCCAGTGCAAAGGACAGGAATATGGTGTTACGTGCCGGTACGTAGGTGATTGGAATTTCGCTACTGAGGTTCGCTTCGTCGCGATCACGCGGTACATCGATATCAGCGGTTAAGGCCGAACCGCCAAACAGGCGCAGGTCGATATCCGCAATCAGGTGTTCGCTCACCTTCATGTTTGCGGCAATTTTTTTTGCCGCATCCAGTTCCACGGCATGGCGTTGACCGTATCTGAAAGACAACGCATGGGTGGCGTAGCCCTGTTGTCTGGCAATGGCGAGCACGGTGGCGGAATCCAGTCCCCCGCTCAGTAAAATGATGGCTTTTTTATTCATGAAATCGAATGATTGAGAAATGTCAGTTGAATCCGCGCATTGTGTCATTGCCGTGGGGCATCGGCAAGGTTATGCTGGCTCAGATGTTTAAGATAGAACAGGATTGATGACTTCAATGCACAAGATATATATCACTGCCCAGCAATTACTGGAAAGTTCTTTTCAGCTGGCTCACCGGGTTTTTGAAGACGGTTTTCGCCCTCAGTTTATTATCGGTATCTGGCGTGGAGGTGCACCCATCGGTATTGCCGTGCAGGAATATTATGAATATCGCGGTGTCAGTACCGATCATATCTCGGTACGCACTTCCTCGTATTACGGCATCAATCAACAGTCCAAGACAATCCGGGTGCATGGTCTGCATTACCTGATTGAAAACGCCAATGCAGAAGACGGTCTGTTGATTGTGGATGATGTGTTTGATTCCGGCCGTAGTGTGGATGCATTGATCAGGCAGATCAGGCAGCAATCAAGGCTTAATACACCGAAGGATATTCGCGTCGCCAGCAGTTGGTACAAACCGGGTAAACGGGTGGTCGATTTTGAACCGGATTATTTTATTCACCAAAGTGACGACTGGCTGGTGTTTCCCCATGAATTGCATGGCCTGAGTCGGCAGGAAATCATTGAGGGAAAATCCGATCTGAAACAAATTGTGGATTTATTCTAGCTGGTTGGCATTAATTTGCCGCTATAAGGGTATATCGTTATATTCTAATTTTGGTATAATCACGACCGAATTTTATCCGAGAACACTCAGGAGCCAGTCTTGATGACTACCAACAAAAATGAATTTTCCATATCTATCGCGCTAGTAGTGGGTTTGCTGCTTGCGGTGGGTTTGATCTATCTGTTCGTATTTTCCATGGCAGAAGATGGCTTTGGTAAAAACATGGCGCGCGTAAAACAACAGGATGAGACAATGATCGCCACACGTATTAAGCCTGTTGTAACTCTGGCAGACATTACCGGCGGCAAAGAACAAAAACAGCAGCCTGCGGTTGTTGCCAGTAAAAGCCCCAGGGAATTATTCGAGGGTGCTTGCATGGCCTGTCATGGTACCGGTGTAGCAGGGGCCCCCAAGCTGGGAGATGCAGCAGCCTGGCGACCGCGCTTTGAAACGGGTATGGATGCCTTGATGAATACTGCTAAAACGGGTAAGGGCGCGATGCCGCCTAATGGTGGTTCTGCTTACAGTGAACAAGAAATAAGAAGCGTCATCGAGTTCATGCTGGCTGAAGCCGGTCTGATACAAGCCCCTGCCGCCGATGCAACTGCAGCGCCGGAGCCGGAAATACAGGCCATGCCTGAAGTGGCCGATGATCCTGTCACCAAGGTTTCTCTTGGCGCTGCTGCCCATGACCTGGCAGCCGGAGAGTCGACTTATCGTTCGGTCTGTTTTGCCTGCCATGATACGGGTGCGGCCGGTGCGCCCAAGCTGGGTGATGCTGAGACCTGGTCACCACGTGTTGCCACGGGTTTCGATGCACTACTTCATTCAGCACTGAATGGCAAGGGAGCGATGCCTGCCAAAGGCGGTGCCATGAATTTGTCCGATGCCGAAATTGGAAATGTCGTGGCCTTTATGCTGGACAAGGTGCAATAAACCTCCATATCTCTTGCTACACTTGAAAACGCTGCTCATTGAAGCAGCGTTTTTTAGAGGGACTGATAATGCGGTTGGCGGCGGTAACTGATGGCTTCGCTGACGCAGTTGACGTCAATCGATTCCTGTCCGGCCAGGTCAGCGATAGTGCGCGATATCTTGAGCAGGCGGTGATAACTGCGCGCGGACAATTTGAGTTTATCGATGGCCTGGTTCAACAGTGCCTGGGAAGTTTTGTCCAGCGGGCAAAGATCTTCAATCTGCCGGTTGCTTAAACGGGCATTCAGGCATCCTTGCCTGTGCCGTTGTATTTCGTGAGCCAGGCTGACGCGCTGGCGCACCGACTGGCTGTTTTCCTGCTGCTGAATTTTCTGATGCATGAGTTCTTCCTTTTTCAGGCGCGGCAGTTCTATCTGGATATCAATGCGATCGAGCAGTGGTGCGGACAGTTTGTTGCGATAGCGCGAGAGTTGTTCATGGCTGCACTGGCACGACTCAATGGTTTCACAACCCCCGGGGCAGGGATTCATCGCGGCAACCAGCTGGAATGCTGCCGGATAACTGGCCTGGCGTGCAGCGCGCGAGATATGAATCATGCCGGTTTCCAGTGGTTCACGCAGTACCTCAATGGTTTTGCGGTCAAATTCAGTCAACTCGTCGAGAAACAGCACGCCATTGTGCGCCAGTGAAATTTCACCGGGTTTGGGTTGAGAGCCGCCACCGACCAGGGCAATGGCGGAAACCGTGTGGTGCGGTGAGCGAAACGGCCGGATTTTCCAATTGTTTAAATCAATATCGCCGTTATTGCTGACCGAATGAATGCTCAGGGTTTGTAAGGCTTCCTGTTCGCTTAATTCGGGTAACAGCGTATTCAGGCGCTGGGCAAGCATGCTTTTGCCGGTACCCGGTGGACCCATCATTAA
>JANTFY010000275.1 GCA_024763185.1 Gammaproteobacteria bacterium
CGAATAGCCACACTGATGCGGCCCAACTTGGAATTGACGATGTAGCGGCAGGACAGGTAACCCAGCGCCAGTGCCAGTGCCGAGCTTGCGAACAGTACCAGCCTGACATTGTCGGACTGTAGCGAATACCCCAGGATATCCTTGAAGTCAGTCAAGCCGTTATTGCCACCAAAACCCATTTCATTACGGAAGAAGGCCAGCATTAACGCATAGGTCATGGCCTGGGTGATGATGGACAGATAAACCCCGGTCACCCGCGACTTGAAAGCCAGCCAGCCAAACACGAAGGCCAGTAGGCCGGGTACCAGTAATACCATCAGCATGGCAAACCAGAATTGATCAAAACCAAACCAGAACCAAGGCAATTCCTGCCAGTTAAGAAACACCATGAAATCCGGTAACTCAGGGTTGCCATAAACCCCACGGTCACCGATCTGACGCATCAGGTACATGCCCATGGCATACCCCCCGAGCGCGAAAAATGCCCCATGCCCGAGACTGAGAATACCCAGGTAACCCCAGACCAGGTCGACCGCTATGGCAAGCAGCGCATAGGTCAGGTACTTGCCCAGCAGGGTCACGGTAAAGGTTGAAATGTGTAGCGCATGATCCTCCGGCAGCAAGCTGTTGGCGAAGGCCACGTAAATCGTACCGAGCAACAGCAAAGCCAGGAAGACCTTGCCACCGAAATCATTTTCAAGCAGCTTTCTGATCATGATTCAGCCGCCCTTCCCTTTTGCGGAAACAGGCCTCGAGGTCGTTTCTGTATAAACAGGATAATGAATATCAGCACCAGTATCTTGGCCAGTACCGCGCCACTGACCGGCTCGAGAAATTTATTGACCACACCCAGTGACAGACCACTGATCAGGGTTCCCCACAGGTTGCCCACACCACCAAAAACCACCACCATGAACGAATCAACAATGTAGGCCTGCCCCAGGTTTGGGCCAACGTTGGTGATCTGGCTGAGCGCCACGCCCGCGACCCCGGCAATTCCGGAACCCAGCCCGAAAGTCAGGGCATCGACCCATTCAGATTTTATGCCCATGGCCCTTGCCATCGCACGGTTTTGCGACACCGCACGTACGTTGAGCCCCAGCGAGGTTTTTTTCATCACCAGGTACAGCAACACAAAAACGATGAGACAAAACAGGAAGATGTAAATTCGATTGTAGGTGATTGATAACAACGAGTTGAGTTGCAGTGAACCGCTCATCCAGTCTGGCGTGGTCACCGAGCGGTTAAGCGGCGAAAAGATACTGCGCACGGTTTGCTGCAGAACCAGGCTGATACCAAATGTGGCGAGTAATGTTTCCAGGGGTCGACCATACAGAAAACGGATAACACCCCTTTCGATAGCTATACCCACCAGTGCAGAAACCAGGAAGGCCAAGGGGATGGCAACGAGAATTGAAGCCCCGATATGGTTTGGCATCATCAACTGAACCACATAAGTGGTATAGGCACCAATCATGATGAGTTCACCATGTGCCATATTGATAACACCCATAACGCCAAAGGTAATGGCCAGTCCAATAGCGGCCAGCGCCAGGATGGAGCCCAGGCTCAAACCAAAAAACAGCGTTTCCAAATGGCTGAATAAAGACACCCTGGCCTCTATTTTTGCCACCGCCGCCGCGGCTTTTTGCCTGACTTCTTTATGTTCAGAAGACGCGGATAATTCTTTCAGCCGGTTTAATACAGATGGCGTCAAATTACCATCCAGCTGCTCGATCGCCGCTAACTGCAAATCAATAGCACCTGAATTCAACTGTTCGAACGAGATAACCGAATTGATGGCTTCAATGACATCTTCATCCGTTTCCCTGCCCAAAACCGAAGTCAGCTTATCCAGTAAAATATCATCAGCCTTACCGATAAATCCTTCAACGGATTTAAGACGCACAGCGGGATCCGGGTGATTTAACTGAAGCGTGGCCAATGAAATTTTTAACTGCTTGCGCAGCCGATTATTAATGCTGATCTTTTTAACGTTTCGTTTACTGACCTGACCCAAATCTTTTCCGTCCAGGGCGCCTGTCAGCTGATACTTTTTTTCAATTTTTTCAACAAAGACAATGTCCTTGCTTTTTTTCACATAAAACAGGTCCCCTTGCAACAGGGCATTTAACAAGGCTTGAGTTTTTTCATGCTTACTTTCCATTAACAGGTTGATTGCCTGTTCTTTATCCTTGAAGCTTTTGGTCACCAATAGCTGAAAGGCTTTTTCTATGGAAGGTTCATCAGCCAGGCCCATATTCATGGCTAACAAACCGCCTATAAAAAACAGTAAAACTATAAATCGCGTCATAGGAAAAAGGTTATTCGTAAATGCTTTTAAAAAGAGGGCCGGCAGAATGCCGGCCCAAAGGCCATTAAGGAGGTTAGAAGTTCTGGCCGGAACACTTGGCTGATTTAACGTTATAGTTACCGCAGCTTAAAGGGGCTCTCCAATCCGCAATGATGTCTTTTGATCCAGGCAGATAATCTGACCAGGCATCACCGGCTACCAGCCCTTCTGTTTGCCATACCGTTTCAAACTGGCCATCATCCTGAATCTCACCGATCAGAACCGGCTTGGTAATGTGATGATTCGGCATCATGCTGGAAAAACCACCGGTCAGATTGGGTACGGAGACACCGATAATGGCATCCTGTACGGCTGCCGGATCCGTGGTTCCTGCTTTCTTAACCGCTTCCACCCACATCTTGAAACCGATGTAATGCGCTTCCATCGGGTCGTTGGATACGCGATCACTATCCTTGGTAAATGCCTGCCACTTTTCGATGAACTCATCGTTTTCAGGCGCATCAACACTCATGAAATAGTTCCAGGCTGCCAAATGGCCAACCAGAGGCTTGGTATCAACACCTGACAACTCTTCCTCACCCACAGAGAAGGCCACTACGGGGATATCATCGGCAGATACACTCTGGTTACCAAGTTCCTTGTAGAAAGGTACATTGGCATCGCCATTGATGGTGGAGACAACCGCGGTCTTTTTGCCGGCAGAACCGAATTTCTTGATGTCAGAAACAATGGATTGCCAATCGGAATGACCGAATGGTGTGTAATTGATCATAATATCCTTGTCTTTGACCCCTTTGGATTTGAGGTAGGCTTCCAGGATCTTATTGGTGGTACGCGGGTAAACATAATCCGTACCGGCCAGAACCCAGCGTTTTACGCCGACTTCATTCATCAGGTAGTCCACTGCCGGAATGGCCTGCTGGTTTGGCGCAGCACCGGTGTAAAAAACGTTCTTGGATGATTCTTCACCTTCATACTGCAC
>JANTFY010000276.1 GCA_024763185.1 Gammaproteobacteria bacterium
CAAATAATGCGCTAAGACTATTTTCAGTAGTTGACCTGGCGAGGCCGCGAACAGAGATTGTGATCATATGATGAGCCAGATGGGTAATGCCATCGACCACAACAAGGGATCAATGGGTTGGAAATAGGAACAACACCAGCGTGTTAAACTGGTGTTGTTTTGATAAATATTAAAGCGGCTTGACGTTTTCCGCCTGAGGCCCTTTTCTACCTTCCACTTCGACGAAAGCCACGGATTGACCTTCTTGCAGTGAACGATGCCCAGTGCCTTCTATTGATTTAAAATGAACAAAGAGATCCTTACCGCTTTCACGCTGGATAAAACCAAAACCTTTATCGTTATCGAACCACTTAACCGTACCGGTTTGTGTATCTGACATTTGTATTACCTATAATGTAAATTGAAAATTGCCCAAACACGGGCATAAACGCGAGTCTTGAAGCGCACTAGGATAAAACAGTCAAATCTGGAAGGTGAGTAGACACCTGTGGAAACACAGTATTATGGAAGGGCGTAAAAGAATTGCTGACGGGAGAATACAGGCATCAAGCAAAAATAACAAACCAATATTCTTAATTATTAATATAAACAGGTAATTCTACTCAAATACCTGTATAGTAGGGTCACACAGATGCCATACGGCCGCATCCCACTCATCCGGAAATCCCACTCGATTCCCTACTTACATATTACTTAACCTGAGCAAGCCGTCGATTTCAAAGCTTTTTATGGCCTTGTTACCACCTTCAGGTTGATTGGAGCTTATAAATACATGTCTTTTGAATCCCTTGGTCTAAGAACCGAGTTAGTCCGTGCTGTGCACGAGAAAGGCTACGACACACCCACCCCTATCCAACAACAGGCAATTCCCGTAGTACTCACGGGTAAAGACCTGATGGGTGCCGCACAAACCGGTACTGGAAAAACAGCAGGGTTTACTCTGCCTGTCTTACAGCGCCTACTGAACAAGACCCAACAGAAAAAAACCGAACGCCCGATTCGGGCCCTGATATTAACCCCTACCCGGGAGCTTGCATCCCAGGTCTACGAGAGCATCGAGACCTATGGCAAATATCTGCCAATCACTTCAACCGTGGTTTTTGGTGGTGTGAATATCAACCCGCAAAAAAAGAAACTTAAACAAGGTGTAGATGCCCTGGTCGCGACACCCGGTCGATTACTGGACCATGCTTCTCAAAAAACCGTTGACCTGTCAAAAGTTGAAGTCCTGATCCTCGATGAAGCGGACCGCATGCTGGATATGGGCTTTATCCATGACATCAAAAAGGTGCTGGCTCTGCTACCCAAGGACAAACAAACACTGCTTTTCTCCGCCACCTTTTCGCCAGAAATAAAAGCACTTGCCAACAAACTCCTTAACGCCCCTGTCCAGGTCCAGGTTGCTCAACAAAATGTCACCACTGACCAAGTGGCACAAATCGTACATCCAGTCGATAAAAAACGTAAGCGTGAATTACTGTCATACTTGATTGGCTCAAACAACTGGAAGCAGGTTCTTGTCTTCAACCGTACCAAGCATGGCTCAAACCGGCTTGCCGAACAGTTGAATAAGGATGGTATCAGCGCAAGCGCAATTCATGGCAACAAAAGCCAGGGTGCCCGAACTCGCGCATTGGCTGATTTCAAAACCGGAAAAATCAGAGTACTGGTCGCCACCGACATTGCCGCCCGTGGGCTGGACATTAAACAACTTCCGCATGTGGTGAACTTTGAACTGCCTAACGTGGCCGAAGACTATGTTCACCGGATCGGACGAACAGGTCGAGCCGGCCATGAAGGTGAAGCCATGTCACTGGTCTGCATAGACGAACTCAAATTGTTAAAAAGTATTGAGAAACTGATTCGTCGTAAAATTCCTCAACAGGTTATTGAGGGTTATGAACCTGATCCATCTATTAAGGCTGAGCCAATAAAAAATGGTCGCAAGCAGAATGCAGTAAGAACAAATCCAAAAAAGAAAAAACCAAAGTGGGTAACAAATAAAAATCGCTCACGCTCACAACATTCAATGAATGCCTAGCATAATAATGGAAAGACAATGAATGATGATCAACAAAATGCTCTAAATCAAATAAAGCAGTTCAGACTTGTGAGCATAGAAAAAACGGATCCGCCTGAGGATGTATCTGGTGGAGAATGGTATCGATACAGCATAGAACATGACTCCTCACCCATTGATGGCATGCGCTCAGGTACTTTACGTTCTGTAACACAGCATCTTGAAGAATACGTGGAAAATCTCAACGCCAGGGCATCCTTAGGTTATTCAGCTTACGCCGCGAGGAAGCCAAAAAAATAGCATCACGATATCAGCCGGAATTTTCAGCATGAGATGTTAGTCATCCTGGAATGTTTTGAATACAAATACTCCAGGGAGACTGCAATGAGCAATATCCAGCTAAAACAAGAAACGATCATATTGAACCAGGTTAACTATCTGATTCAATCACTGAAAGATAACCAGCAATACAACGATGATGACGGAGCCTCTTCCCGGTTAGGCATCCCTTCCTCCACCTGGCCTCTTTTTGGCATTTTGTGGCCCTCCTCAATCATACTGGCTTCAACCGTCGCGCAAATGAAATTGACTGACATGCGCGTACTGGAAATAGGCTGCGGCCTCGCTTTCAGTAGCATTGTATTGCATGGCATGGGAATTGATATCACCGCCAGTGATTACCACCCACTGGCCAAAGAGTTTCTGGACTGCAACATATCCAATAATGAATTACCGCCGATTCAATATCAAAACGGTAACTGGGACACTGACAATCCCTTGCTCGGGGAATTTGATTTAATTATCGGCAGTGATGTTTTGTATGAACCCGATCACTCAAAAAATGTATCAGAGTTCATCAATATACATTCAGAAAAAAATGTGCAGGTAATTATTGTCGACCCCAACCGCAGTAACCGGTCACGTTTCACTAAAAATATGCAGGCCCTGGGATACAACTATCGCAGTGAAAGGTTCAGCATGATGGATCTCGACAGAAATCCCAGTAAAGGGCACATCCTTTTTTACCAGCGTGAAACATAAACATGACTCTTAAAAATCCAGCACGACTTCTCAAGGTAAACTAACAGTGACAGACATCAACAATATCAAGATTATCGGAATCGATGAAAACCGACCACCAATGGTTCGAAAAGAAAACTACATCGACTTGTTTTTCAAATTATCAATCAAGGCACCTAAAGACTGGTGTGAACACTTCAACAACCTTGGTCATCAAATTTCACCACCCGTAAAAATAACTCCCGATAAAGGG
>JANTFY010000277.1 GCA_024763185.1 Gammaproteobacteria bacterium
AGGTAATCGAGGCCGACATTGACCAGGAAGCTCAGGCGTTCCTTGATCTCCTTGGTAATTTTTTCGGCGATTTTACCCTTGCTGCCCGGGATATCGAGGGTATTGAAATATGTCAGTGCATCGCCGATGGGCATATCGACAATGTCCGGCAGTGTGGTCTGGTTGATAAACACATGACGCGCGGATTTATTCAAGCGGTGTCCCTGGCAGGTCCTGCACGCGGTATCGGTCAGGAACTTGGCCAGTTCTTCGCGCACCACGTTGGAATCGGTATCGCGATAGCGCCGTTTCATGTTGGGCAGAATGCCTTCAAACGGGTGCACCTGTACGCGTTGATCACCGCGCTCGTTTTTAAAGGTGAATTTGATGTCTTCTTTTGAGCCATTGAGAATGATGTCCTGGATTTTTTTATCCAGTTGTTCGAACGGTGATTCAACATCAAAGCCGTAGTGTTCGGCCATTGAGCGTAACATCTGGAAGTAATAACCGTTACGCCGGTCCCAGCCGCGAATGGCGCCGCCGGCGAGGCTCAGTTCAGGGGATTTAACCACCAGTTCGGGATCAAAGAATTGCATGGTGCCTAAACCATCACATTCCGGGCAGGCACCCACCGGGCTGTTAAAGGAGAACAGGCGGGGTTCCAGTTCAGTCAGGGAATAGCCGCATACGGGGCAGGCAAAGTTGGCGGAAAAAGTGATCTCCTCGAAGTCGTCATCGGCATTCATGGAGGCAACAATGGCTATGCCATCGGTCATGTTAAGGGCCGTTTCAAACGACTCGGCCAGGCGCAGGGCCAGGTCGTCACGAATCTTGAAGCGATCGACTACTACCTCGATATGGTGTTTCTTGTGCAGGTCCAGTTTGGGTGGATCGTCCAGTTCGTAGATCTCGCCGTCGATGCGTGCGCGCAGGTAACCCTGGCGTTGCAGGGATTCGAGCAGCTGCACGTGTTCACCCTTGCGGTTGCTGACCACGGGGGCCAGTAACATCAAACGATAGTCGGGTGATAAGGCCATGACCTGGTCAACCATCTGGCTGATGGTGCTGGCCTCCAGTGTGATGTTATGTTCAGGGCAGCGCGGTGTGCCGGCACGGGCGAACAGTAAGCGCAGGTAATCGTAGATTTCGGTAATGGTGCCGACCGTTGAGCGAGGGTTGTGCGAGGTGGTTTTCTGTTCTATCGAAATGGCCGGGGATAAACCCTCGATGTGATCGATATCGGGTTTTTCCATTACCGATAGAAACTGGCGGGCATAGGTTGACAGGGATTCCACGTACCGACGCTGGCCCTCGGCAAAAATGGTATCGAAAGCAAGGGAGGATTTTCCAGAGCCGGACAGGCCGGTGATCACGATCAGTTTGTCGCGTGGCAGGGTGAGGTCTATGTTCTTCAGGTTGTGCGTTCTGGCACCCCGGATAATGATCGATTCCATAAAAATTTCGGTTCTGGAAAACCTGCCATTTTAAACCAGATGAAATTAACTGACTGAAATTTTTTCATTTACTGGTCATGCCAGTAAAGACTACAGATGTGATAAAATGATTATTTTAACACTCTTGAAAGAGTCTCTAGAAAATAGTTTGTTATGCTGAAAACCGAAAAACAAGCGGCCCTGTCCCTGGCATTTGTGTATGCCTTTCGCATGCTCGGACTGTTCATGATTCTGCCGGTTTTTTCTCTGTATGCCGAGGGCTACGAGGGTGCTACCCCTTTGCTGATCGGGCTGGCCATCGGTATTTATGGATTGACGCAGGGACTGTTTCAATTGCCATTCGGTTTTTTATCGGACCGTATTGGGCGTAAACGCATGATCATTCTGGGCCTGGTTTTTTTCTGTGCCGGTAGTGTACTGGCTGCCGATGCGGAGTCCATCAATCAAATCATTGTGGGCAGAGCACTGCAGGGTATGGGTGCAATCGCTGCGGTGGTGATGGCTTTGGCGGCTGACCTGACGCGTGAAGAAGTGCGTATTCGTATCATGGCGATGATCGGTATGTCGATTGGTTTGGCTTTTATGATATCCATGGTTATAGGTCCGTTATTGGCGGCAAGAGTAGGCATTTCGGGTATATTCTGGCTGACCGCCGTGTTGGCGTTTGTAAGTATCTTTATCGTTTTATGGGTAACGCCCGAGCCAGCACAGCAACGTTTTCATCGTGATGCTCAGCTTTCAGTCAGGGATATATCCAAGGTATTGTTCAACCGAGAACTGCTGAAGCTGGACCTGGGCGTTTTTGTTCTGCACATGGTTTTGGCGGCCACGTTTGTCCTGTTTCCGCTGGTATTACGCGATCAATTACAGGTGCCGGTTGAGCAGCACTGGAAAACCTACCTGCCGGTTTTTATATTGTCCGTATTCCTGATGGTGCCGATGATTATCGTCGCAGAAAAAAAGAACAAAATGAAAGTCATGTTCCTGGCGGGTATCCTGTTGGTGATCCTGGCCGAACTTGGCTTGTACGCAAGCTCGGCTTATGGCCTGGCCTTTGCCATGCTGGTATTGTTTTTTGCCGGGTTTAATTTTCTGGAAGCCTCGTTGCCGTCTCTGGTTGCAAAAGTTTCACCCGCGGATATGAAAGGAACGGCGATGGGTTTATTTTCCATGGCGCAATTTATGGGAGCCTTCTGTGGCGGTGTGCTGGGTGGTTACATGCTCGGTTATACCTACGCGGAGCTGGCATATTTACAACTGGCCCTGGTGCTTGCAGTGTGGTGGCTGGTGGCTTTGTTTATGAAAAAACCCAGACCCGTCAGTTCAAAAATAATCTCTCTCGACGGTATGGATGATTCGGCGATGCGGCATTTCTGGCAGGAAGCGGAAAAGTTGCCAGGGGTGCAGGAGATCAATGTATACCTGGAAGACAAGGTGGCGTATATAAAGATCAACAAACATGATTTCATGGATGAGTCGCTCGACGGGCTGCTGGCCCGACAGCAATAAAATTAGAAGTAATATAGATTGCAATTTCTAGCGGTATGTTTAACCTATGTGATACAGGTTTAACCTGTGAGGAGTCTTAAGGACTAAATAAATCGGACTTATATAAATAGGGAGTCATCATGAAAGCAATTCAAATTGCATTAGCAACCACCTCAATTTTATTTTCTGCCTGGGTTTTCGCAGCGCCTGTGAACATCAACAAGGCATCTGCCAGTGAAATGGCTGAAGCGCTCAGAGGGATTGGCATGAGCAAGGCCGAAGCAATTGTGGCTTATCGCAAAAAAAATGGAAAATTCAGTAAAGCCGGCGATATCGTACAGGT
>JANTFY010000278.1 GCA_024763185.1 Gammaproteobacteria bacterium
GCAGTCGGCTCCAAGACAGATTGCCCAGGCCACATCAGTAGGGGTGACAAGCTTACCCGAGGCTATGACCTTGATCCGTTCTTTTAAATGGTGCTCATTTAAAATATCCACGACCATCGGCAGGCTTTCGCGTAGAGGCAGTCCCATGTCATCAATCAATGCCATTGGCGCGGCACCGGTTCCGCCTTCAGCGCTATCGATGGTGATAAAATCCGGAGCGTAATCCAAGCCCTTCTCATGGATCAGGGTGCATAAATTATTGATCCACAGCGCTGAACCCATGACGGCTTTAAAGCCCACCGGTTTGCCCGTCACCTCGCGGATATGTTTGATCATGTTGAGTAAATCGTCGTCACACTTGATGTCGTAGTGACGGTTGGGGCTGATGGCGTCTTTGCCCGCTTCGATACCGCGGATCTGGCCTATTTCTTCGGTGACCTTCTCACCGGGTAAAATGCCGCCTTTACCCGGTTTGGCGCCCTGGCTGAGTTTGATCTCGAACATTTTTACCTCGTTGTGCGCGGCGACTTCCTTAAGTTTTTCATCGTTAAGGTTTCCGGCCAGGTCGCGCACACCGTTTTTGGCCGTGCCTATCTGGAAGACAATGTCACAATGCCCGCTCAGGTGATAAGGGGAAAGACCACCTTCACCGGTATTCAGCCAGATACCCGCATCCGCCGCGCCTTGCGACAGTGCCCGTACCGCCGGTTCCGATATGGCCCCATAACTCATGCCGGAAATATTGAATAATGAAGCAGTGGTGTAAGGAGTTCTACAATCAGCTCCGATGGTAATATCTTTTGGCGTTACCGAGTCTTCACCCAGTGTGGGGTAGGGGCTGTTGACGAACAACACGGTACCGGATTTGCGAATATCGCGTGTGGAACCAAAAGCTACCGTATTGTTGATGCCCTTGGCAGCGCGGTAAACCCAGGATCTCTGGGCGCGATTGAAGGGCAATTCTTCACGGTCCATGGAAAAGAAATATTGTCGAAAAAACTCACCCAGGTGTTCAAAGAAATAACGAAAACGCCCGATGACCGGATAGTTTTTACGGATGGCATGCTTGGTCTGGGTGATATCAATGAAATACAGAAAAACGACATACACGGCTAAGGCGATCAGCCCGATAATTAACATAGCCGCTAAAAATATTAGAGTCGCATCCATCCAGTTGCTAAGATTTTCCAAGGTAAGTTCCATTGTTGTTATCCCTGTCATCAGATTAAAAGTTTCTTACTTAGACTTTTGATAGTTCATAAAATTTATAAAACAAGCTAAAAATGAAACCCTCTGAAAAATATGCTCAATTTTTACAACAATCTGGCTTCCATCAGGTTGCAATTCAACAATATATTATTCAACTTTTTGATCAGTTACAGGAGGATATCGAAACCGAAGTTGCCCAGGAAAAATTAATTTTTTCAAGGCTTAATCGTTTTTTTTCGAAAGATCAAAAAAATCGAACAGGCTTGTATATCTGGGGAGATGTGGGCCGCGGCAAAACCTTTTTAATGGATATTTTTTATCAGTCACTGGCCATCAAGCAAAAGACCCGTCTTCATTTTCACCAGTTCATGAAATATGTGCATGACGAACTGTCACAGGCCAAAAAAGACAAAGATCCTATCATCGGCATTGCCAGAAAGTTAACCCGCAACACCCGGGTATTGTGCCTGGATGAATTTGTGGTGACTGATATCGGAGATGCCATGCTCACAGGTAAACTGCTCAAGGCCTTGTTTGAAAATGGACTGGTACTGGTGACCACGTCCAACACACCGCCGGAGGGCCTGTACCCGGATGGTTTGCAACGGGCCAGATTTTTACCGGCCATCGATTTATTATTAAAGCACTGTCGGGTCACCGAGCTGCAGGGAGGGCAGGACTTTCGCATGCTCGGACTAAAGCAAACGCAATTGTACCAATGTCCTCATGATGCAAATGCGGTTACCCTCATTAAACAGTATTTGAATACGCATTTAGTGCCGGGTGAACAACACGGCAGTATTGAAATTAACGGGCACGCTGTCCATTATGAATTCTGTGCAGAAGATACCATCTGGTTCAGCTTTGCAGCGTTATGTAAAACCTATAGAAGCCAACTGGATTACCTCGAGCTTGCGCAGCGTTTTACCACCCTGGTGTTAACGGATATCGAACAGATGGGTAATCATGCCAATGATGTAACGCGCCGCTTTATTTCGTTAATCGATGTGTTATATGACCACCGGGTCAAGTTGATCTGCACGGCGGCTGTAGCCGTGGATGATCTGTATCCCGATGGAAGCCTGTATTTTGAATTTCAACGCTGCAAAAGCCGGTTATTGGAAATGCAGGGCAGCGACTACGTCAGCCTGTCACATCGAATTAAATAAGGGCAGTTCGGGTCCGTGTTGTCCTAAGCGAAATTCGGCCTTAAGTGCGGCATGGTCTGAAAACGAATAATCGATGCGGGAAAAGTGCAGGGATTGAAGCTGGTGTTGTAAATTCTGACTCATCAGCAGATAGTCGAGTTGCTGTTTTTTCTTTTTATACAGATAGGAATACCGGCTTTTTGAGCTAACCCGTAATGAGCTGTCGATCAGGTCCCTGGATACCAGGTCAGGACTGGTCCAGCGCGGACGACGTTGGTCGGGTTTTCCGATAATGGTGCCGACAACATCAACGTGGGCATCGGAGGGCGTCAGGGCATTGAAATCACCCACCAAAATCAGCGCCTTATCCGAATAGGCTTGCTGAAATCTTTGCACCCAGTTTGCAATGCTTTCCGCCTGCAAGCGTCTTTTCAGCGCGACTCGTTTACCTTTGTTGTGAGAGCGTAAACCGCGCATCGATCTCAGGTGCAGGTTTATTACGGTGACACAGTGATCGGCACATATTTCAATCTGCAACGGCGGACGGGAAAACAGTTTTTGTGGGGGAGAATTAAAAGTGGCGTGTTGGAACAAATTCTGCTGCTTGATGACCTGCCACGGTTTTTTCACCAGAAATGCAACGTCGATACCCGACTTATCATTACCTTCAATCAGAACAGGCTGATAGTGTTGCTGGTGTTTATTTTCAAGGCGTTCACGGACTGCCTGAAGAATGTCGATGTTTTCAATTTCCTGAAAAGCCAGCACATCGGCAAAGGCATAGGTATTGGCAATTTTATCAACCAGTTTACGCAAACGTTTTTGATAGAGTTTGGTCGAAACAACCTTTTCCTTGTTGCCATCGTCTTTATCGTCAAAAAAACGGTTCAGGTTTTGAGAAACCAG
>JANTFY010000279.1 GCA_024763185.1 Gammaproteobacteria bacterium
CCATTGTGCACATCCGGGTATTCCAGAATGCGCACCAGCACGATGTCACCCTGACGGGCCGTGTGATCGTAATCCTGGCTTAACAGAATGTCCTGATTGATACGCTTGTCATCCGGAATGACAAAGTGAATACCCTTTTCGCGGTAATAACGGCCAACCACCGACTGGTGCGCCCGTTCCAGCACGGTAATCACATGTCCTTCCTTACGTTCACGGCGCTGGTCATATCCGGTGATCTTGACGGCTGCCCGGTCACCGTCCATCAGCTTACGCATTTCACGCATCGGCAGAAAGATATCCTTGCCGCCCGATTCCGGTTTCAAAAAGCCGAAACCGTCCGGATGTGCCTGTACCACACCCTTTTCCAGGTCCATGTGATCGAAACTGAGAAAACCGCCACGACGGTTACGGAACACCTGGCCATCGCGCGCCATTGCGTTGAGACGTCGGCGCACGGCCTCGATCCGATCTTCATCGGTATATCCCAGGATATCGATCACATGATCCAGGTTGGTGGGGGCGGTTTGCTGGTTGATCAAATCCAGCAGATATTCCCGGCTGGCTACCGGGTTTTCATAGTTTTGAGCTTCGCGCTCAAAGAAGGGATCTTTGCTCAATGTCTTAGGGCTTCCGTTTGAAAAGCAGGCAGTATATAGAAAGCAAGGGCCTGTTAACACTAATAGAATTTTCGCGTTGCCGCCCAAAAGAGGGCCAGGCAAGGCGCGAGGAGAGAAGTTTGTTCAACACATCCATGTGTTTCCCCCTTCGGGGCTAACGCGCAAAAACGCTCCAGGCATTTTTGTGGTCATTCCAAATGAACGACGAGGAACACCGCATGGCCCTCTTTTGGGCGCAACCCGGAGGGACTTGGCCATTTTTTCACAGTGCTGCGTTGTATCTCCCTCATGTACGGAAAGTACACAGCGCTTGATACGCCTTGCTCTGCAAAAAAATGGCCAAAGTCGCGTTTATTCTATTAGTGTTAACAGGCCCTACAGCCACACGTCATTATTGACTTTTCTCAAGGCTCATGTATATTTCGCGTCCTCACCTTGCCCAGGTGGCGGAATTGGTAGACGCGCTAGCTTCAGGTGCTAGTGACCTTACGGTCGTGGAGGTTCAAGTCCTCTCCTGGGCACCAATAAAATCAATAACTTAAAAAACCCCATAGAATCTTATGTCAATCCTAACTCCTAGGACTTTTGATTCATCAGGCTGGGGTGGAATCTTTTTCACTGACCAATAGTTTTGCGATTTCACCGGCAGGCAAGGGTTTTCCAAACAGATATCCCTGGGCATAGTCACATTCCAACTGCTTTAAAAGGTCAAGCTGTTGCGCTGTTTCAACACCTTCCGCCACCACTTTTAGATTTAAACCATGAGCCATGGCAATGGCTGCGGTAATCAATTTACGGTCGGCAGGATCAACCGTGATATCCTTGACAAACGATTTATCAATTTTGAGCACATCAAACGGGTACTGCCGCAGGTAACTGAGTGAGGAATACCCCGTACCAAAATCATCCATGGCGATACCGACGCCAATTTCATTTAGCTCCGACAGGGCTTTATCAATAGAACCATGCCCGCTCAATAACACGCCTTCCGTAATTTCCAGCTCCAGGTTTCTGCCCTGAACTGACCACTGATTCAGTGTATTTTTAATGTAAGACACGAGTTCTGGATCACGAAATTGCCTTGGTGAGAGATTGATGGCTACTCGAAAATCCTCGAAGAAATCCTGTTGCCATTGAGCCGTTTTAGACAGCGCCTCGGCAATCACAAATCGTCCCAGTGCAATGATAAACCCGGTCTGTTCGGCGATGGGAATAAACTCATAGGGCGAAATAGCCCCTAGCGCTGGGTTATGCCAACGTAATAATGCTTCTGTACCAAAGATTCTACCGCTGGCCATTTCAAACTGGGGCTGGAAATACACTTCAAATTCATCACGTTCTATTGATCCATGCATTTGTTCTTCCAGTGCCAGTCGACGAGCCACACTGTCATTCATGGCCTGGGTGTAATAAGAAAACGTGTTGCGACCGTGCTCTTTGGCGTGGTACATGGCGGCGTCAGAGTTGCGTAAAATATCGGAGGGATTATCTCCATCCTGCGGAAAAACAGCGATGCCGATACTGGTGGTCAGTGTCAGCTCGCGGTTATCGACCAGGAAAGAATTCCTGAATCGGTTGAGCAGGTTTTCCACGATCGGTTGGGCTTCAGCATTGTTTTTAATACCTGGCAACAACACGATAAACTCATCGCCGCCAAGACGCCCGACCGTGTCTCCAACGCGCAGCGAATGTTGTAAACGATCGGCAGCTTCAATTAACAGTTTATCTCCGATTTCATGCCCCAGGGTATCATTCACTTTCTTGAAATCATCCAGATCGATAAATAGAACAGCTATAAATTCATCGCTTCTGCTTGCTTCATTAATTAATTGGGTTAAACGATCAAGCGCCAGAAACCGGTTAGGCAGCCCAGTCAGTTCATCGTAGTGCGCCTGATAGAGTATTTTGTCTTCGGCACTTTTACGTTCACTGATATCGTGACCTTCAACCAGCAACTGCTTAATCTGGCCGTGATCATTGACCACGGGAAGAATACTGAAATTTATCCAGGTAGGCCCTTCCAGGGTTTCAAACTTCAGATCACGGTTCACCCCATTCCCTGTAGCGGCCTGCTTTACGCTGTCTTTTAGGATGACGCTTAAATTTTCATCCTGACTGAATAACGCGCTATCCCATATTTTTTTTCCTTCTAAATTTTCTTCTGTTAATCCAAACAGTTTCAGTGGCATATCATTGATAAACAGAAAATCTCCATCGGTACTCAGAATAGCCACCATGGTTTGCATTTCTTTCAACAAACCCTGGAGTTGTTTTTGCACATCCCTGGCTTTTTCGCGCAGGGCATATTGCTCGGTCACGTCATTGAATACCAGCACGACCCCCTGGATACTGTTATCTGTGGAACG
Source organism: Gammaproteobacteria bacterium (assembly GCA_024763185.1). Classification (GTDB taxonomy): domain Bacteria; phylum Pseudomonadota; class Gammaproteobacteria; genus JACNJF01. The sequence continues at coordinate 2,984 of JANTFY010000279.1, forward strand.
AATAGGCGCTGCAGAGTCAGTGATCTGGTATTCTTTACCCTGACGATTGAGTAACGTGGTGCGGTTACTCAGATGAACAACCTCTCCGGTTCTTATTACCTTCTCGATAGGGTTTTCCATCGGAGTCCGGGTATAGGCGTCAATGATAGGAAACACTTTTTTAAAAGGCTGGCCTTGAGCCTCGTTCAGTGTCCAGCCAGTTAACTGTTGGGCCACTGGGTTCATGCGCGTAATTTCGCCATCTTTATTGGTAGCTATCACGGCATCGCCGATGCTGT
>JANTFY010000280.1 GCA_024763185.1 Gammaproteobacteria bacterium
GCCCAATGGCTGCTGGAAAAAACCTTTAACCGGCAATTAAAAAACCGCCTGACAACACGTGGGGCGGTCGCCTACAACCTGTTAATCGACAGTGAAAAGCGCTTTAGCCGTTTTTACCAGTTGATGCGCCAACTCTATCAGCAGCAGACCCTGTGCCTGGAGACGGAAAACTACGAGAATATTCTGGTGTATGGATTAAACCATCAAAGCGGACCAGCCGATATGGAGATATTGCTCGGGAAATGTGCGACATTAAGCGAACAGCTGGACATCCCTTTCAGCGAGATCCTGTCCACCATCTACAGTATCAATCCGCAGGGCAGTGGTATCATCTGATCCACTACTGGTTTTTGGCACCACCCTGGCATAAGGGTGACTCCGCCACTTTTCCAGCTTTTTCAAACCATTCATCGTTGGTCATGGTATGCAGCGCCAGCGCATGAATCTGTTTCAGTTCCTCTTCCAGCACCTTGTTGACCAGTCGATGCCTTTTGATCAACATCTGGTCCTTGAATTGATCGGTGACCAACGTCACTTTGAAATGTGATTCGGAACCCGGTGCCACACTATGCATATGGCTTTCATTGACCACGTCCAGGACTTCCGGGTGGAAAGCCTGGGTGAGTTTATCTTCAATTATTCTCTGTATGCTCATCTGTTTCTCCAGTGCGCGATGACAACAACTCCTTGATGGTATCGCGTACATCTTTCATGCTTTGATAACGACGCTCAATATCCACATGCATCATTTTTTCAACCAGCATACTAACACCGGTGCTGACGCCTTTATCCAGACGATGCAAAGGGGTAGCCTTACCTTCTATGTGCTGGAACAACAACGATATGGGCTCGCCCTTATAGGGCAGGCTGCCGTTAAACATGTTATAGGCGATAATGCCCAGCGCGTAGATATCCGCGCGGTGATCGGCTTCAAGGCCCTTGGCCCGTTCCGGCGACAGGTAGGCCGGGGTACCGATAATCATACCGGTTTTGGTCAGGGTCATCTCCGCCTCTGAACTGGCTGATGCAATACCGAAATCCACCACCTTGGCCAAACCGTCATCGTTAACCAGGATATTGCTCGGTTTCAGGTCACGATGTATGACCTGTTGTTGATGGGCTTCATACATACCTTCACAAACCTGGTACAAAATATCCAGTATCTGTTCGTGGGTAGCGAGCAATTCATGCTTGATCATGTAATCCAGGCCCCGGCTCTCAAAATATTCCATCGAGATCGCAGATATACCACCGCTCATCAAGAAGTCATGGATACGAATCACGTTGGGATGGGAGATCTTGCGCGAGTATTTCAGTTCGCGCAGAAAGCGTTCGCGCGCCTTGCCGTCCGAAGTCAGCTCCGGGTGCATGAACTTGAGAATCAATTGCTCGCCCACGGTATCGTCATGCACCAGCATGACCCGCCCCATGGCACCGCGACCAATCTCCTTGATGACCTTGAAGCGATCCATCCAGTAATCACCGGTCTTGAGTTCTTCGATATGCTGAAAACTGACCACTTCGGTTTTATCCAGTTCGGCGGGCTTGGCTTCGGTTGGAGGCGGCACCACAGCCGTGGCCTGCTCCTGTTTATTTTTTTCGATCTCAAGCAGACGCGTTTCAAACAGAACGTCTTCATCCAGTTTCAACTTCGGCAGCTTGTACTTTTCAGTAATATGTTCAATCACTTCGCGGGCGGTATCGCGTACCGTGGCCTGCAGCTTAGGCACCATTTTTAATATGCCGTTTCTGACATTGTCCGCGTGTTTCTGGGTGACCAGTTCATCGATGGTGAACAGGGCTTCACGCTGAATCGCCGCTTCTTTCATGCCCAGGCACTTTGACGACAGTTCAAGCCCTTTGCTGAAGCCCAGCTTTTTTGCTGCCTTTAACGCGGCAATGGAGGACTCGGGATACTTGTTGATGACGTTTTTCAATAATTCGACCGCTTTACGGCTGCCCGAATTACCCAGGTTCTCGATCGCCCGCTCGCGCACCTGCCAGTTTTCATGCATCAGCGAATCGGTCAGTTCGTTGATATCACCACTGTAAACGGTGGTATTGGAAGCCAGTTGTTCGGCTGAACTCTTGACAAACTCATTATCATGTCCAAGCAATGGTTCTGCCAACTGGTAAAGCTTGTCGTTTCCCTGAGCCAACAGGCTTTTGATGGCCTGCTCCTTGCCCCACCATTCGTGCGCATCCAGCGCCAGCAATACCGCTTCCAGACTTTGCTCGGTGGCATGATCCACCACCAGCTGTACCGCCCGTTCACGAAATTCCTCCGATTTACCGGTCATCAACATGGTGAGCCCGGGCAAGGTATCTGCAGTGATTTTACGTTCCAGTATTTCAAAAACGGTTTTGATATCTTCATCACGCATTTGGGGAATAAAGGGAATGATCGGTGTAGGATCGTAGCTCACTTCCATATTTTTCAGCTGCTTGAGCGTTTCCAGCACGACAATCTTGGAATTATCCTTAATGAAATGCATCAGAAAACCTGCCGACTCGGGTTGATTGACCGCCGCCAAAAAACGAATCAGCATCATTTTAATATCGGGGTTTTCCAGCGAATCCAAATCCAGCGACAGTGCGGACATATCCGTTCGATGCGCCTGGGATTGCGCTATTTCCATCAGCCTTGCAGCATAGCTTTTGTCTAAACGCAGCGCATTCTTGACGTACAGTTCCGGCGGCAGATTGGCCTTTTGCAAATCCAGAATGTCGATAATCTCGGTCTTTGAGATTTCCGTTTCGTGCAGCCGTTTAAACAACTTGCTCGGGTTGATCTGCATCGATTCGCTGAGCAGGTTTTTGGTGGCGTTTCGCACCATGGTGGTATCGTTTTCCAGGTTATCCAGAAAACGGTCTTCAGAATCGCGGTTGATTTCATCCTGGCAGATCTGTTTTAACACATCACTGTGTGGCTTCTTGGTCTGGGGAATGACTTCCAGGATTTTTTCGAGGGAGTCGCCGGCTTGCGAGCGGATTTTTTCAATCAGCTCTTTTCCCTTGCTGCTTTCCAAATCCTTGCAGGCGAGAAATTGTTTTAAGGTTCGATTAAAAAGTAGGGAGCCGAATACAGCCATGTATGCTTAATTATTATTAGGTAACGATCGTGACTATGATTATAGCCACGATCTTGTTTAGTCACCTAATTTTTTACCATCAAACAAGCCTTTTATCGAGTAAATTCAAACTCTTTGCGCTCATTCACATCGATCGACACCTTGTCACCGGCCACAAACTG
>JANTFY010000281.1 GCA_024763185.1 Gammaproteobacteria bacterium
TTACTACGCCTCCTATGTCTTCACAGTGTGAAGCAGGTTGACTATCGCAGCTGTAAGCACCCTGCCAGATACCTGAAACATCCAGCGCAGTTTCTATGCAGGGTTCATTATCCATGTATACATTATCAAAGGCCGCACTCATAGTGACATTAACCGGCGCAGTGATAATGGTGCACACAGCCAGATCCCCCATGTTAACCAGTTGCAGGGTCGGTTTATCGGCGCTCACCGTCTGATCACCGTCAACCGAGTTATCGGTGACGGTATAGGGGCCATACAGCAATCCATTGCTACAGACATCACTGTCACTGGCGGGCCCGATACGATATTCCACCAAAAGGGGGACACCCCCATTAGCTGCTGTTCGGGCTCCCAGGTTTTCCTGATAGGCGCGTACAAATGCTTCGGCTTGCGGTGTGGTTTCTACTGTACCTAGTGTAAAAAGTGTATCCAACTCCGTTGCCACTCTATTATTTTTACATGAAATAATGCCTGAAAAAACGAAAACCCAGGCAAGCAGAAATACCCCGACCGACTTCATAAAATCGAATATATTCATTTTCATGACAGGTTGCTCCCTTTGATCACCGTGCAGTCACGGTGATGTTAGCTTCTTCAAGCGTACGACCTATATCTAACGTCATCTCCGTATAGGGGTCTGACGGTTTGGGTATAGTGAAGGTCAACGTTGTAGGCTCTCCTGCGGTGAGTTCGAGGTTATCGACACTAGCATTTACCGGGATTTCATCGAACGACTGTGATGAATCAGAGGAGCTACTCCCGTTACAGCCCTGAAGAAATCCTATAGAAAATACTGTTGTTAAAAGAGTAACCATCATTGTTTTGAAAAATTGGCTTTTCATCATATTTCCTCCTTACGAGTTACCTCTAATATCCATATTATTCTCATGGATTTCCATTGAAAACCGACTAATAAGAAAACGATTGATCCAGGGCAAGAGCTGAGACTTTTTGATAGGCACGCTATGCCTATGAATTTTATTTATTAGCGCACCATTACAAGGTAGGGAAGGATGTTTATCACTTAAAAATTGAATGCGTGTAGAATCGAGCTAACGGAGGAACCCTTGATCAATTACTGTTACAATCGACGCGTTTAATACCCGCACAACATAGAGAATAGAATGGACGAAAAAATACTCATCATTCATGGCTACTCGGATGGTTCGGAAAGTTTTAACAGCCTGCGTGACTTCCTGGTCAAGGAAATCGGCTTTGCCAAAAAACATGTTTTTCACAGCGACTACGCGAGCATGGATGACCAGGCCAACTTTCGAGATTTTGCCGACAAGCTGGATGCCGATTACAACCGGCTGTTTAACAAAGGCGAAAGGATAAATGTTGCCTGCCACAGTACCGGTTCACTGGTGGTGCGCACCTGGCTTGCCCTGCGCCGGCAACGCCAGTTGGAGCTTGGCCTTAAAATCGACTGCCCGGTCAAACGTATTTTGATGTTTGCGCCCGCCAACTTTGGCTCGGACCTGGCCAGCATGGGGCAATCAGTTCTGGGTAAATTACGCTCAACATTTTTTAACCGCTTTTCATTCAAGCGGGAAGATTTTCTGGAATCCGGCAAACAGGTGCTGCAAGGCCTGGAACCGGCCAGCCCCTTTCAATGGGGACTGTCGGAAATGGACCTGCACGGGTTCGATTATTTCTCCGCACAGGAAGATGAAAACCTGACCTGCTACCCGTTTGTATTTGCTGCCGGTTATGATTACGCCGACGAGTTACAATCACGTATTGTGAAAGCCCGCAAAAAATCCGGCACCGATGGCACGGTGCGCATTTGTGGTACCAACCTGAACACCCGAAAATGTACGTTGAGTTTTCTCAAGAGCGGCCGCCCGGCCACGATCAAATGGCACCCGGAAAAGAAATTCAACCACATCCCCTTTGCCGTTTTCCACAAGCTTAACCACGGCTCAATCATCGATAGCGACAAGAAAAACTTCAACGGCCTGGCCCCGCTGATTCGCAGCGCCTTGAAGGTTAGTAAAATCGCTGACTACGAAAAAGTGGCCGGGCAATTCGCGAAGATCAGTGGACAGAATTACACCAAGGCCAGTGGTCGATATCAGGATGTTTATCAGCAGTTTTTCTTCAAGGCACGTGATGATGTAGACCGCCCGATAGAAGATTACTTCGTGCATTTCACTCTAGAAAAAACCCGCTCAACGTTCAGCAACAAGAAACTGAATGAAATCAGCGAGCAACTGGAGCAGGAGCTGATTAAAAAATTCTACCGCCATTCTGCCGACGCGTCCTGTCGGGTACTGATGATCAAACTGAACAAGCTCAACCAGATCAAAGCACTACTGGATGAAAACAAACTAAAGCTGGTGATGGAAATCAATGCTACCAATCCTTTACCCAACATCAGTTACGCGCCGGGCAAGTTTGTCGTTTACGATGGAAGCTCGACGCAATCGCTAAATGGTAACCCCAGCTTTTTGTTCCCCAACACCACAACCCTTGTGGATCTGATTTTCAACCGTAAGCAAACTGACAAGCTGTTACATCTGAAAGATCATGATCTGAAAAAGATCTGAACTGACCGTCATACAATGAGTACGACAGAAAAAGGCTTTCTCAGGCACATACAGAACCTGAACAGCTGGAATCCGCAGCACTTTCGCGGCTTTTATATCGGCAGTCAGCGAGTGGGGCATGTAAAGGATTACATGTGCCAGGCACTGGCCCAATGGCCCGGCTATTTTTGCATATCGGATACCCGTGTCGAACTGGTTGCCGGCGAGGATTTTAACAGCCGCAGTCAACGACTTGACGAGGTGGTAAGAAAGCTGGTTGAACAGGGTGTTATCGCTCACTACCTGGACGAGATTTATCCCGTGACGGGGTATAGCCGCGACCACCAACTGGCCGTTCTGGACCGAGGTGCTGCGGCCTATTTCGGCATCAAGGCCTATGGTCAGCATGTGAACGGTTATGTCAAACAAGATGACGGCATTTATTTATGGATAGCACGCCGCTCCGCGGATCGCATACAGTTCCCCAACAAACTGGATAACCTGGTCGCAGGTGGCTTACCGCAAGATTTAACCCTGCAACAGAACCTGGTTAAGGAATGCCAGGAAGAAGCCGATATTCCCGAAAACCTGGCTAAAAGTGCCATAGCCGCTGGTGCGATCACCTATTGCCGCGAAACCCAGGCCGGCCTGAAACCCGACACCCTGTACTGTTACGATCTT
>JANTFY010000282.1 GCA_024763185.1 Gammaproteobacteria bacterium
ATTGCGTTGAGTTTTGCCGGAATATTGTTGTTAAACAGGGATACCGTTGCCACCCTGTATTCAAGGGATGCGGCTGTCATTGAGGTGGCCGCCCACTTGTTGTTTTTTGGGGCGATATTTCAAATAGCAGACGTCTTGCAGGTCAATTGCATCAGCGCTTTACGCGGTTTCAAGGACACGCGCGTACCCATGTACATCATGTTGCTATCGTTCTGGGGTATAGGTATGCCACTGGGTTACGTTTTAACATTTAAAGACTGGCTGATGGACAGCCTCGGCGCGGCAGGATTCTGGATCGGCCTGACCATCGGTTTATCCCATGCGGCCTTTTGGTTGTTGTTACGTCTGTTACTGATCAGTCGAAAAGCGGATATAGGTTAGCTGCAGACGGACTAAAAGTCCGGTTTGGTATCCTCGGATTTAGCCTGATCTTCTGGATTACCAAAATGACTGGCAGTATAGGCAAAGACAAAAATTGCTGCACTTAAGATCAGGATGGCAACCACGATTGCCAATATCAGGTAAACGTGGAAAGGATCGGTGACTTTTTGGATATCTATAACCAGGTGTCGGGCCAGCGCGGTAATCGCGATATAAATCAGGTACTGAACGGGTAAACGGTGTGTTTTGAAATAAATACCCACCATTGCGCCCAATTCCAGGTAGATAAACAGCAATAAGATGTCCTTCAGACTGGCATAACCTTGCTGCATGATTGCCAGGTATTCGTAGACGGAAGACCAAACAATGGTGCCACCGATAACAAAAAGTGCAATGTAATGAAAAAGATGGCCCAGGGTGTCACCAACAGCATGTATGGGGGCGGAAAATTTGCTTAATGGATTGCTCATTTTGGTTTTTATAGTTGGCATAGAGTCTGTTTAGACTACACCAAGTTGATGTGGTCAATCAAACAGCTTTCTATACGGCCCTATAGACCGGATCAACAACCAAAAATTTTCTGCGCGAGCTAAATGGATGACCAACCCTCATCAGGCACAAAACGCTGGCCAAAACGCTGTTGATACAATTTAAGGTTGCTGTGGAGTTTTTCAGTGCCTGTCTCTGAGCTGTAATTTAATGGTCCCCCGGTAAAAGGAGCAAAGCCGGTCCCGAAAATAACACCGGCATCCAGCAGATCCCTGTCATCGACGATGCCTTCTCGCAGGCAGGCAGCTGCTTCATTTAACAATCTGTAAATCAACCGATTCTGGATCTCTTCCTGATTACCCAGCGCGACATCTTTGTCCTTGATTACCTTTCCTTTTTTATATTGATAAAAACCCGAGCCGGATTTTTTTCCCAGTTTTCCGCTACTGACCAGTTTATTAAGAATTTCGGGCACCTTGAAATCATAAGTCTCGGACAGGTTGTTGGCCACCGATTGGCAAATATCCAGGCCTACGGTATCCGCTAATTCTACCGGTCCCATCGGCATTCCAAAATCCACAGCGGCCTTGTCAATGGCTTCCGCACTGATACCTTCATCATAGAGCGTCACCGCTTCAATCAGATAGGGTACCAGGATACGATTAACCAGGAATCCGGGCGAACTTTTAACCGGTAATGGCAGCTTACTGATATGGCGACAAAAAGCAGCAGCCTGTTTGATCAGGTCATCGGGTGTTTTATCCGTTTTTACAATCTCCACCAGCGGCATCATGGCAACCGGATTAAAAAAATGCAGCCCGATCAGGCGTTCAGGTTTATCAAGCACTTTCGACAGTGTTTGCAGAGGAATACTCGATGTGTTGGTGGCCAGAATGGCAGCTTTTTTCATACGAGGCTCTACGTCTTTATAAATCGCCTGTTTGGCCTCAATATCTTCAAAAATAGCCTCGATGATGACATCGGCTCGAGGTACGCCATCGCCGGCGCAATCGGGTATCAATCGATCGATAACACGGTTACGCTCGTGACGTGTTTTTAATTTTCGGTTTACCAGTTTGTGAGCACGTGCAAAAGCATTGGTCAGGTATTTGGGTTCCCGTTCCTGCAGGGTTACCTTAAAACCCTTGAGGGCGCACCAGGCGGCAATATCACCCCCCATAATGCCCGCCCCAATGACATGAACGTGTCGAGGCTGAAATGCCTTCTTGTCACCCAAGCCCTTTAGACGGGTCTGTAAAAAGAACACCCGTATAAGATTACGCACGGTATTACCGTGTACCAGGCCGGCTACTGAGAGCGCTTCCTGGTGCATCATCTGTGGGCTGCCATAGTAATTTTTCCAAAGATCCAGAATGGCGTAAGGGGCAGGGTAGTGGTCAATGGAAGCTTTCTTGGCCACCTGCTTTTTCATCACGTAGGTGAGCAGGGGGCGCACGAACGGTAAAGATAACACCTTGCCGAGCCAAGGCATCTGGCGCTTTTCCGGTGTTGAAAGAGCTATCTGGGTAGCTGCACGAACCAGTTGACGATATGGTTGAACATAATCCACAACCCCCATTTTTTTCGCCTGGCGGGCTTTGAGGGCACGTCCGCTCATCATTATTTCCAGCGATTGTAATGGATTCACTAAACGGGTCAGTCTCACCACGCCGCCAAAACCGGGATGTATGCCCAACTTGACTTCCGGCAAGCCGATTAGGGTGGATTTATCGTCCAGTGCTATCCGGTAATCACAGGCCAGAACCAGCTCGGTACCGCCCCCCATGCAGAATCCTTCTATCACGGCAATGGTCGGGCAGGGCAGTTTTTCAATTTTGTCAAATACACCCTGACCCCGTTTAATCAAGTCCAGTGCTTCCTGTTGATTGCTGACTTCAAGAAATTCATTGATGTCCGCACCGGCGATAAACCCGGAATCTTTAGCCGATTTAAAAACAACCGCGGTGGGTAATTCCTTTCTGATGGTGTCCAGTTGTTTATCAAGTTGTAGTAGAACTTCTCTTGATAACATATTGGTTTTACTGTCTTTTTTATCCAGCTCTAACCACAGTATTCCTTTATCATCGGTGTGAGTATTCCAGTGATTCATACTGTCGGATTTATTGTTTGCAGACATTACACATCCTCCCGTTCAATCAACATGGCGCCACCCTGGCCACCGCCAATGCACAAAGAGGCGATACCGCGTCGTGCCTTTTTGGCCTGTAAAATTTTTGCCAGATGCAACACAATGCGGGCACCGCTGGCACCCACCGGATGCCCGAGACTGATGCCACCACCATGAATATTCAATCTGTCCATGGG
>JANTFY010000283.1 GCA_024763185.1 Gammaproteobacteria bacterium
GTAATGCCTTCTATTTTTTTCTCCTTGACCAGCTCGGCAATTTTTTCCAGCAGGCGCGCCTTGTTCACCTGGTACGGCAGCTCGTTGACAATAATGCTTTGCTTGCCCGATTTGTCTTCCTCTATCTCGGTCCTGGCACGCAAGTAGATACGTCCACGGCCTGTGCGATAGGCTTCGCGAATCCCGCGCGCACCATTGATATAGGCCGCGGTAGGAAAATCAGGTCCGGGAATACATTCCATGAGCTGCTCAATCGTGGCATCCGGTTCGTCCACCAGCAGCACACAGGCATCGATCACCTCGCCCAGGTTATGCGGAGGAATATTGGTTGCCATGCCCACGGCGATACCGGAAGAACCGTTCACCAGCAGGTTGGGAATCTTGGTGGGCAGCACCGCTGGCTCGAATTCGGACTCGTCGTAGTTCGGTGTGAAATCAACCGTTTCCTTGTCCAGGTCAGCGAGCAGCTCGTGCGCAATCTTGGCCATGCGTACTTCGGTGTATCGCATGGCTGCAGGTGAATCACCATCGACGGAACCAAAGTTACCCTGACCATCGACCAGCATGTGACGCATGGAAAAAGGCTGCGCCATACGCACGATGGTGTCGTAAACCGCAGTGTCGCCATGTGGATGGTATTTACCGATCACGTCACCCACAACACGGGCCGATTTCTTGTAAGGTTTGTTCCAGTCGTTGTTCAGTTCATTCATCGCATACAGTACACGACGATGAACCGGTTTCAGGCCATCACGTACATCCGGCAATGCACGACCGACAATAACGCTCATCGCGTACTCCAGGTAGGAGCTACGCATCTCGTCTTCTAGATTAACGGGAAATATTTCCTTTGCTATATCAGCCATGAAATCAGATTCTCTTGCCGGTGATTTTGGTTATTGCCAAAGCAAACAGACGTTATTAATTGGATAAAAACCGGCTAGCGGTTTATGGGCATCAAAACCGAACGGCATGATGCATGAATACGGTATTATTTTTGTCGTGTTAATGGCGTTTTTGCCTGATCGTTTTAGATCAAAAGGGCCCCTGTTTCGATTTAAGCGATTTTAGCACAGCCCCCAGTCACACCACCACAAAAAATTAATCGTTTCTTAAAATCGAATTTATTTCGATTTAGCGTTATTTCAACCGCAGATGATCTGTTATTTTCTGTTTGTCAGGTGATAAAACGACACCTTTTTCAGTCACCAGTGCCGACACCAGACCGGCCGGGGTCAGATCAAACACCGGATTCCACGCTGATACCCGGTTTTCGGATTGGTAATAGGTGCCCAGTATTTCGCTCTGTTCACGCTGCTCAATGGGTACCAGTTCTCCACTTTCGGTTGCCGTGTCGATAGTAGACAAGGGTGCCACCACCATGAATGAAACGCCATAATGACGGGCCAAAATGGCCAGGTTTGCGGTACCTACCTTGTTGATCACATCACCATTGGCACAGACCCGGTCCGCGCCAACGATGACCCATTGGATATTTTGCTGCGAGAAAAGTGAGGAAACCGCTCCTTCGGTAATCACGTCCACTTCAATACCGTCCTGTGCCAACTCCCAGGCTGTCAGGCGCAGGCCCTGTAACCAGGGTCGCGTTTCCGAGGCAAAAACACATTCCAGCTTTTGGGCGGCCCATGCACTGCGTATCACCCCGAGAGCCGTGCCATAACCGCCCGTGGCCAGGGCCCCGGCATTGCAATGGGTCAGCACCCGACTGCCCGGTTTTATCAATTCAGCACCGAAATCTCCCATCAGCTGATTATGCTCAATATCCTTGACGTGTATTTTTTTGGCATTGACTAACAACATTTCGGCGGTATTTTCCGATTCGACCTGCAGTATCTTTTTTTGTTCTGACACCGCCCAGGCCAGGTTGACCGCGGTGGGCCTGGCCTTGGTTAAAAATTCCAGAGCCGCGTCCAGATCATAAGCCGGATCCTGCCGGGATTGCCGGAACCCCAGGTAAACCGCATAGGCCGCGGTGATGCCAATGGCCGGCGCACCGCGCACCACCAGATCACTGATGGCCGTTGCTGCCTGCTCCAGGGTTTGGCAGACCAGCTCTTGCTGTTTTTCCGGCAGCAAGCGCTGATCGAGCAGGTATAAATGATTGTCGTGCCAACGAATGGGAGAAAAAGGGGTTTGCTGCATCAGCCAATACCGGTTTAACAAAACCCGCAAAGTGTACATGAGCAAGGATCTGTTTGATGGATTTTATTGCGCAAACATCAATTTCTCATTATGGTTCGCCCCATGGATAAAATCACCCTTATTAAACCGCGCTGGTTACTGACGGTAAACGAGAATTTTGAACTGCTCACGGACTCGGCCCTGGTCATAAAAAACGACAAAATTGAGGCCGTTCTTTGTGCCGCCGAGCTGGCCGACAGGACCGACCTGGATCGGGCCGAGATCGTAACACTTGACAACCATGTACTGATGCCCGGCCTGGTAAATTCTCATACCCACGCAGCCATGAGCCTGTTGCGTGGCATTGCCGATGACCTGCCATTGATGGAATGGCTGGAACAACACATCTGGCCCGCGGAAAGCGAATGGGTCAATCGTCAGTTTATTGAAGATGGTGTCAAACTGGCTGCTGCCGAAATGATACGCAGCGGCACTACCTGTTTTAACGATATGTATTTCTTCCCGGATGTCATGGCAAAAACCTGCCAGCAGATTGGAATACGTGCCACCAGCGGCCTGATTGTGCTGGATTTTCCAACCGTTTGGGCACAATCCCCGGATGAATACCTGAGCAAGGCACTGGCCGTGATCGATGAAGTCAGGGAGTTCGATTTAATCAGCACTGCGCTGGCTCCTCATGCCCCTTACACGGTCTCGGATGCACCACTGGAAAAAATCGCCATGTACAGCAGTGAACTGGATTTACCGGTACACATGCATATCCATGAAACACAGTTTGAAGTGGATGAAGCCGTAAAAAATACCGGCTTGAGGCCGCTTGAAAGACTGGACCAGCTCAACCTGCTGAACCCAAACCTGATGGCCGTGCACATGACCACTGTGAACGACATCGAAATGGAACGCCTCGCTGAAACCGGGGTAAACATCGTGCATTGCCCCGAATCCAACCTCAAACTGGCCAGCGGTTTCTGCCCGCTTGATAAATTCCAGCAGGCCGGCATTAATGTTTGCCTGGGTACCGATGGC
>JANTFY010000284.1 GCA_024763185.1 Gammaproteobacteria bacterium
AAGTTGGACGACATCAAATTCCTGACCGACAATGAGGCCGAGGTTACCCTGCACGTTGCCATGGCTGGCACCGAGATATCGGATATCAACCTGCTATCCAACCTGAGGGCAAGGGTTTACCGGTTTGAACTGGAACTGATTAAAGAAGAAAGCTGGTTATTGAAAAAAGCCCGGTGGCAACCTGCCAACCCTGGCAATTTAAAGTAGAGCTTTTTGAGGTTAAAAAAAACCCCATCAATATTTGATGGGGTTCATTAGACTCAATTTCTGGAAATAACTTAGGAAAGTATATCAGCCCAGAAATAAGTAGTGCTGGTCGTTCCATCATCAACTGTAAAACTGTCACAATCATTGAAAGTCACAGTAGCTGATGACCCACCGGAACCTGTATAGGTAATCGAGCCAGATGAAGGTACTCCTCCTGTGCAACCTCCGTAGGTAACGTTTGCATCAATGGTGATGTAACCATAATCCGGATCATAAACCGTGGCTGTGACCGAGTATGAAGTTGAGCCAGTACTTGTAACGGTTGCGCCTTCCACGCGGTAGGTACGCCCGTCTGGACCAGAATAGTCGCTGTAAAAACTACAATTATATTGGGCGTCACATTCAACAGTCTGGTTTATTGTATAAGTTTCATCGTTATAGGTGACTGTAAAATTAATATATCGGAAAAGAGTTGACCCATCGCTAAACTCAGTAAACTCAACCCTTCCATCGGCAATCGTTGTATCGGAACCATAGGTGATAGCACACTGATCGTAAACAATAGTAAATTCAGTGTAATCTGAATTGTAGGTAATGTCGGCACTACCTGAATCGCAAACACCTTCCACCGGTTCATTAGCGGTACGATTTGCCAAAGATATAGATTTTGCTAACTGACTCGAATGCTCCAGTAAAAACGACATCGCTGGAGACTGGCGCGGGGCTGCATTACTTGCAATTGCGGAACTGGCTCCACCGGTGGCGGCTACTGCAAGATCATCGGCATTATCTGAATCAACGGTAGCCTGTGAAGTATTTCCACTATAGCTGACACCTCCAGAACCACCACTACCGCTGCCACCCCCCCCTCCACAGGAAATCAGCGATACACTGGACAGTATGATCAGGGGTAATAATATTTTTAGTTTCATTGAGCAATCCTCTCTCTTCAGTTGGTGAAATAAAATCCTAACGCTAATGGCTGACTAAAACCATGAAAAAATACCTTACATTTTTTTCAATTGTGCGTTTTATCACAATCATTATTGATACTCGACATAAAAAGCTGATTTTCCCAATACCTGCTCCAATGTCAGCATGCATTCATCATTAGCGGACAGGGTCCAGCTTTCTGACCTGAGGCGATAATCATAGCCCTCTTTATTTTGATGGAATATCAATGGGATACAGTCATTTACTCGAAAAGACTTTAACTTATTGCTCAACTGGGGAATCAGCTGCTGATTGCCATTGAGCAGTTTGATATGCAGCGCCTTGGCATGATTCAGGCGATAGGTTTCAAGCAACTCGACCTTGCGAGCCTTGATGCGGATGCCATTATTAAAATCGTCGTAGGAAATGCCTCCTTCAACCACCCAGATGATATCTTTTTGTACAATCTCCTCGATTTCCTGCAGCATGTCGGGAAACACTCTGACATCGATTCGACCGGTACGATCATCCAGCGTGACGAAGGCTTCGCGCCCGTTAAAACCATTGCGGGTTCTGATGCCAATTACCAGCCCGACCACGGTGGCATCTTCATCCTTGCGTCGGATAAAACCACCGCCGCCCGAACTGTCGGAGATATCCAGCTTTTCATGCCATTGCCCCAGGTTGAGGCTGACAATCTGCTTGATTTCCTTTTCATACAGGTCGATGGGATGCCCGGTCAGGAACAGGCCCAGGCTTTCCTTTTCATTCATCAGCCGGGTTTTTTCATCCCAGGCCGGTACATCCGGCAAGGGTTTGACTTCTGTGTTGTCGGTTTCCAGGGCAAACAGATCCTCCATACCGGCATCCTGGTTCTTTTGCGCCTGTTCCGCAGCCTGCAAGGCATAGGGCAAATGCGACTGTAGGGCCGCACGATTCTCCGAAAAACAATCCAGCGCGCCACTGGTCACCAGGGCGTCCATGACCTTTTTATTGGCCTTGGACATATCCACGCGCTCGCAAAAATCATCCAGTGAACGATAAGGACCGTTTGCGCGCTCGGTGATAATGACATCAATCGCGGCCTGCCCCACGCCTTTGATGGCACCCAGGCCATAGATCACCTCGCCCTGTTCGCTGGCGCGGAACATGTAATCCGATCGGTTTACGTCCGGTGGCAATACCGGCAGATTCATTTCGCGGCATTCCTCGATCAGGATCACCACCTTGTCGGTATTGTCCATGTCCGATGACAACACCGCGGCCATGAACTCCGGCGGGTAATGCGCTTTCAGCCAGGCTGTCTGGTAAGACACCAACGCATAGGCAGCCGAGTGTGATTTGTTGAATCCGTAGCCCGCGAATTTTTCCACCAGGTCGAAAATCTTCATCGCCAGGTCCGGATCGATGTGGTTGTTATTCGCACCCTCGGCAAATACCGAGCGCTGCTTTTCCATCTCCTCCGGTTTTTTCTTGCCCATCGCGCGACGTAACAGATCCGCTCCACCCAGCGTGTAACCCGCCATGACCTGGGCAATCTGCATGACCTGCTCCTGGTACAGAATGATGCCGTAGGTGGGCTCGAGAATCGTTTTCAGGCACTCGTGCTGGTAGTTCGCATCCGGGTAGGATACCTTTTCCCGGCCATGCTTACGGTTGATAAAGTTGTCCACCATGCCCGATTGCAACGGACCCGGACGAAACAAGGCCACCAGGGCCACGATGTCTTCAAAGCAATCCGGCTGCAGACGCCGGATCAGGTCTTTCATGCCGCGTGACTCAAGCTGGAACACGGCCGTGGTCTGGCAGGCCTGCAACAGCTTGAAGGTATCCGGATCATCCAGCGGTATGCGTTCGATTTCGAGTTTTTCTGCCGCGTGTTCATTGATGGCTTTGAGCGCCCAGTCAATGATGGTCAGGGTGCGTAAACCCAAAAAGTCGAACTTGACCAGGCCCACGTCTTCCACATCGCCCTTGTCAAACTGCGAGACCAGGCCGCCGCCACCCGGTTCACAATAAATGGG
>JANTFY010000285.1 GCA_024763185.1 Gammaproteobacteria bacterium
AATCCGGTAAGCCACTTCGATATCAATTCTATTCTCTTCAATCAGCTGATAAGCAACCGGCCTGGTGTGACTCACGATACCCTGCCCGGTATCGAGTATTAATTCACCATCCGCGTTAGTGGACAGATGATTCACACCACTGACCTCAATTCGAATCAAATCGGGATTCGCTCCGGGATTGATTTGAAATATTTTTTCGACATTATTGCCATAAGCCTTTAACTTAAGTTCAATATCTCTGTAAATCTGTCCATATGAGATTTCGTGGTAAGTGGCAATATTATTTGCCCAATGCTTTGGATTATTGCCGAGGTGATAGCCAATTCGGGTATCAGAAATCGATTCGCCTTTAACATCGAATTTCAGCGTATCTTGAAAATGTTCAGTAATGACAATAAATTGTTTCTGCTTATTATTTTTAGGCGGTATCAGTAATTGAATGTCTCCGTTTTTTTCAACCAGAAATGTATTGCCCAATGTTCGGGCATAGTAAGCGATACTCCCCGTTGCTTGTCCTTCATTACGAACAAATGGAATTGACAATGAGGAGACCTGGGCTGTTTTATTGTTGTGGGTGGTCCTAACCTGATCTGCCAGGCCAGCATGTAAACTTCCAGAGTAAATTAGCGAAAATATAAAGGCTAAAATGAAATATATCTTCATGACCCAACCTCCCGATATATAGAATTTACAGTCTGCTTTTTTAATCACTACTCCATCTGCAGATTACTCTCACCATTTTAAGGAGCAACGAGATTTACCTTCTATATTGATTTGGATCAATACTAACGGTTGAATTATTTTGGGATTTACTGATGAATTTTCGAAGATGTCCGCCCGGGTTATTCCACGGACTGAGATTACCATTTCTAGAGTATGTAAAACTCAAGGTTTCAAATAATTGCAGGTAACGGGTTTTCGCGTGAAGCAGAATTTAAATCAGTCAAAAATCGCGCTGTAAAACAGGTAAAACAGCACGATGCTTAGCCAGGTATCGATGATGAGCAACAAAACCAGGTAACGGCGAGACTCAGGTTTGCGCAATAACTTGAAGGTGTAATAGAGAAAAAAACTGAGCGCTAAAAGCAGTAGAATCAGAAAGTGCATAATTTTATTTTCTGGCAGGCGTCACTTTTTTATACATAACAGGATTATACTAAACCGCATTTAATCCTGTTACTAGTTTAAGTGTTAGCGTATAGCTTCCGCTGGAATCATAAACCGGGAAATATCTTTTTCTTTACTCGGGTCTTTCAGGCCCATCTTGATGAATACCAGGATCTTGTGCGCCATCTCACTGCCCGGGTTCAGTATATAAACACTGTTTTCCACGTCTGACAGAAATACTTCGTTTTGTATCAGCATCGCCATCAGGGTTTTCATGTCCTTTTGTTCATCGACCACGTCAAAAGGTATGCCCACACCGCGTGGATCGTTTTCCAGTTTCAACGGTTCGATATGACTGATCAGGTTTTGTAATGGCGCCACGGCGTCTTCTTCATCGCCGGCTGAGAACAGGCTGCCAGCCATCACGTAAGTGGCAAAGGATTGCATCTCGGAGGAGTTCAGCGGCGTACCATGGCTCTGGTTCTGCAATTCCTGGTTGTACTTCATGCGCGCGTCCTTCTTGACGTAACCCAGACGAATGATGAAGGTGGCAAAGGCGGTTATCGTCTCGTAGATGCCCGACAGGATGGAGTAATTGGGGCGTAACATGTAATAACGGATAATACCCAGAAAAAGAGCCAGTAAATCAAACACGGCCGCCCATACGATGCTGACGGCCAATTGGATGGAATAGGCATCTCGATCCAGAATGGTGTTCATGGCGGTTTCGATCGGACTCAGGATAACGGCCAGTTTACCCTGGGAAATTTCAGTGACGATGGCTTTGGCTTCATCGGTGTTGATCGCTGACTTGAGCCGGGCCAGTAACAGAATCAATTTTTCGCGTTGGTCGTCGCTCTTTTCAGCTAGCGCAGCATCCATTTCGGCATACACTGACTGAGCCTCGGCGAACTTGCGCTTTTGCGCTTGAAAACGGATTTCATCAGCGGCCAGTGCTTCCAGTTTTTTATAATACTCGGGCCCCTTTCCGGCACCCAAACCCGAGCGATATCCGCGCAGGGCTTCCTCTTCGGCCTGTCGCTTAAGAAAAGCCAGTCGCTCCGTCTGTGTATCAATATAGGACTGTTCAGCGAGCATGACTTCGCTGAGTTGATCAGCGACCCGGGCCTTAAGCTGGGTATTGACCGCCCGGCTGTCATCCAGTGTACCCGGTAGCCCGGCATTGTAGATATAGGTGTAAGCCGACAAGGTCGACAAGGTCAGCGCAGCCAGGTAGACCACCAGCAAAACCAGTTTTCCCAGCCCCCTGACATAGGGCAAGGCAATCAGGCTAACGGCAATGGAAAATTGTACCGCGACGGCAAAAAGAGCGGCAAAAATCATTTCTTCAATGAAAAGATGGGCACCCGAAAAGGTGAAAATGCCATTGATTGAAGCCAAAATAAATATAACAACACTGATAATTTTGGCAATTCGGCCTGCTTGAACACTGTCCACGGCGGAAGCTGTCATATTGAATTACTCGGCTGGATAAAATCGCGTCAGTATATTAGCAATCGCTTATATTTTCAACCTGTTGCGACTGATAGTAAACAAGTTCACTGTCTGGCCTGAAGCACCTGAACAATCGCCATCATGGTCATATTAACCAGTCCGCGCACGGTGATAGATGAATGCACGACGTGTCCCGGCAGATGGCATCCTAATAGCACCGGGCCAATGGTTACACCACCGCCCAGCACCTTGAGCAGGTTGGAGGTGATATTCGCAGCATCCAGGTTCGGCATGATCAATAGATTGGCCTGCCCGCTGAGCCTGGAATTGGGGAAACATTCATTTCGTTTTATTTCAGACAGTGCGGCATCGGCCTGCATTTCCCCTTCCACCTCCAGGTCCGGCTGAAGATTGTGGATAATCGCCAGGGCATCCCTCATTTTACGCGATGATTCCGAATCACGATTACCAAAATTTGAATGTGACAATAACGCCACCTTCGGTACCAGCCCAAGCCGCCTGACCTCACGAGCGCTATCGATGGTCATGCGGGCGATCTGCTCGGCATCAGGCTCAACCGTCACCTGGGTATCACACACAA
>JANTFY010000286.1 GCA_024763185.1 Gammaproteobacteria bacterium
TGAAAGACAGTGCGGCTTATTCGCTGATTCGTTTACCTTCCACCAGTCCTGCACATGCCAGCAAGGATTTTCAGCAAAAACTGTCGGAATGGCGCGTTATCAAATCCTTCACCGATTAAGCGCTAGAACAGGGCGTAAGGCCTTTCATAGTGCTTAATTCGTGATAGAATATGCGCCGGCATGAATTCCGCTATCTAAATTGCCTTTTAAATCAATTGCTTAGGTTTTTTGTTTGGTCAAACATGATCAGGCAGGGTGCGGTATTTACAGAATTTTGCTGTTTCCGGCATACATAATTCGGCGACAGGAACACATTTTTTAACTTTTTTGTTTTTGAGAACGACTATGGCAGACCTCGATCATTATCGGAATATTGGTATCTTCGCACACGTTGATGCCGGTAAAACGACCACCACCGAACGTATATTGAAACTGACCGGTAAAGTACATAAAACCGGTGAAGTGCATGA
This sequence comes from Gammaproteobacteria bacterium, assembly GCA_024763185.1. GTDB lineage: Bacteria > Pseudomonadota > Gammaproteobacteria > JACNJF01. Next base: position 471 of record JANTFY010000286.1, read on the forward strand.
TGGTGAAGCAACCACGGATTTCATGGATCAGGAACGTGAGCGTGGTATCACGATCCAGTCAGCAGCAACCAGCTGTGAGTGGGATGGTCATCGACTGAACATTATCGATACACCAGGGCACGTTGACTTCACTATTGAAGTTTACCGTTCTCTCAAGGTGCTTGATGGTGGCGTGGGTGTTTTCTGCGGTTCCGGTGGTGTTGAACCCCAGTCTGAAACCAACTGGCGTTATGCCAACGAATCCGAGGTTGCCCGTATTATCCTGGTAAACAAGCTGGATCGTCTGGGCGCAGATTTCTACCGCGTGGTGGACCAGGTTGAAAATGTACTTGGCGCCAATCCCCTGGTCATGGTGCTGCCGATCGGTACCGAAGATGATTTCGTCGGTGTGGTTGATCTGCTGACCCGTAAGGCCTGGGTCTGGGATGAATCCGGACAGCCAGAAAATTACAAGCTGGAAGATGTGCCTGCCGATATGGTTGACAAGGTCGAAGAGTACCGTGAAAAGTTGATCGAAACTGCGGTGGAGCAGGATGATGACCTGTTGGAGCAATACCTGGAAGGTAATGAGCCGGCAATTGAAGATATCAAGCGTTGTATCCGTAAAGGAACAATTGCGCTCGATTTCTTCCCGACTTACTGTGGATCGGCTTTCAAGAACAAGGGAGTCCAGTTGGTACTGGATGCGGTGGTTGATTACCTGCCCAGCCCGACCGAAGTCAAGCCGCAGCCGGAAGTGGATCTGGAAGGTCACGAAACCGGTGAATTCGCCATTGTTGATGTCGATAAGCCATTCCGTGCCTTGACCTTTAAGGTGATGGATGATCGTTTTGGCGCTTTGTACTTTACACGTATTTATTCCGGTAAAATCAAAAAAGGTGACACGGTACTGAATACGGCAACGGGTAAAACTGAACGTATTGGACGTATGGTGGAAATGCACGCGGATTCGCGTGAAGAACTGACTTCAGCTCAGGCAGGTGACATCATCGCCATCGTGGGCCTGAAAAATGTGCAAACCGGACATACCCTGTGTGATCCTGATAATCCGGCCACGCTGGAACCCATGGTGTTTCCGGATCCGGTTATCTCCATCGCCATCAAGCCCAAGGACAAAGGCGCATCCGAAAAAATGGGTATCGCGCTGGCCAAGATGATTGCGGAAGATCCCTCGTTCCGAGTGGAAACCGATGAGGACTCCGGCGAAACCATCATCAAGGGCATGGGTGAATTGCACCTGGATATCAAGGTCGACATCCTCAAGCGTACGCACAATGTTGATGTTGAAGTGGGCAAGCCGCAGGTGGCTTACCGCGAAACCATTACGCAGCGAATCGAAGACAGCTACACACACAAGAAGCAGTCCGGTGGTTCCGGTCAGTTCGGTAAGATCGATTACGTCATTGAGCCGGGTGAGCAGAACAGTGGTTTCGAGTTCGAATCCAAGGTAACCGGTGGTAACGTGCCCCGCGAATTCTGGCCGGCGGTAGAAAAAGGTTTTGCTGGCATGATGGATAAAGGCGTTCTGGCCGGCTTCCCTCTGTTGGACGTCAAGATCACCCTGATGGACGGTGCGTTCCACGCGGTTGACTCCTCGGCTGTTGCGTTTGAAATTGCGGCCAAAGGTGCTTATCGTCAATCTATTCCAAAGGCCGGTCCGCAGTTGCTTGAGCCGATCATGAAGGTTGATGTATTCACCCCAGAAGATCACGTGGGTGACGTTATCGGTGATCTGAACCGTCGTCGCGGCATGATCCAGGGCCAGGAAGCCGGTCCAACCGGTGTTCGTGTCAAGGCTGAAGCGCCGCTGTCGGATATGTTCGGTTACATTGGTGACCTGCGTACCATGACTTCCGGTCGTGGCCAGTTCTCCATGGAATTCTCGCATTATGCAGCGGTTCCAAAGAACGTGGCGGATGAAGTCATCAAAGAAGTAAAGGAGCGCGAAGCTTCCAAGTAGTTTTCGTTCTTATTGACTTAACAAAGCCCGCTTTTTCAGCGGGCTTTTTTTTGCGTGAAAAATCCTGCTTAGTTGCTTACTCATTCTACGGGTAAGAATGATAGATCGATAAGCCTCATATGCCTGAAAATAAGACCGATAAAAATTAGACCTCAAATACAAAGGCTTGTAGCATTAGCCACCTTATTAACTATCTAATCACCCAGGTTAAAATATGAAAATCGGTATTATCAGCGGCAGCCACCGGGATCCATCGCAAAGTGCAAAGGTGGCGGATTATATTCAGCAGAAATTGGTTGAGCTGGGCGTTGAAACCTGGGTGTATACCCTGGCAAATAATCCCCTGCCGCTCTGGGATCAAAAAGTATGGGAGGATGATGAAAGCTGGAATTCAATTCTGACCCCTTTAAAAAAGGAACTGTCTGAATGTGACGGTTTTGTCATTATCTCGCCTGAATGGCATGGTCAGGTTCCTGCAGGATTAAAGAACTTCTTCCTGTTGTTCAGCCGCTTTGAATTGGGCCATAAGGCGGCCCTGATCACCACCGTGTCCAGTGGCGATGGCGGTGCCTACCCGGTAGCCGAATTGCGCATGAGCAGCTACAAAAATAACCGTATCTGTTATATCCCGGAACAACTGGTTTTACGCAATATCGAGCGCATTCTAAATGAAAATCCGGCAGATAATGATGAGTCTGCCGACAGTTATTTCAGGGAGCGCATTGG
>JANTFY010000287.1 GCA_024763185.1 Gammaproteobacteria bacterium
TCGGGCAATCACTGTAATGAACTCAAGGTTCCGCTGCACGGTTACTTAAACAGTTTTGGCGATGCCTGGCACTGTAACCGTGGTTACCAGAAGGTTGTGAATGAATGCATTAAAATCGATATACCGGAAAATGGCTACCTGAATGAGTCTAAACATGGCTCAGGCTGGTCCTGTGAGCGGGGATATGCCGCCAAAGATGACACATGTGTAGCAATCAAAGTTCCTGTTAACGGTTACCTCAGCAATTCTTCATATCAAACAGGATGGGAATGTAACCGCGCCTTTCGAGCCCAAGGGGATGATTGCGTGGCCATTCAGGTCCCTAAAAACGGCTACCTCACTGCATCAAAATTTGGTTCTGGCTGGAAGTGCGATCGTGGATTTGTTGAAGTCAATCAATCCTGTGTTCCTGTCGAAATCCCCCCAAATGCACACCTGGATTATTCCGGTAAAAACTGGGAATGCAATCGTCCCTATTCCCGGTTACATGACCAGTGCCGTCTTCCCGATTAATGCGAAATTATTTCATTCTTTTTGCATTGTTGCCCGGGCTCACTTTCGCCGACTCCTTGTATTGCCCCTGTAAAGTGGTCGACGTCATTGACGGGGATACCGTATTTGTCCAGGACCAGTTCAAATCAAGCCGAAAGGTCTGGCTCGCAGGAATCGACGCACCGGAACTTGGCCAACCTTTTGGTGGACAATCAAAAACCCACCTGGCACAACGCGTACTGGGGAAGCCCATTGAAGTGGAGTACTTGAAACGTGACAGGTATGGTCGAATCTTTGGCAGACTGATGATAAATTCGCTGGATATTAACCTGCAGCAAATCAATAATGGCTTCGCCTGGTACTTCAAACAGGGCAACGATGAATTGTCGAAGCAGAATCATGCCATTTACAGTTCTGCAGAGAACTCGGCAAAAACGCAGGGGCTTGGGTTATGGTCATTCCCAGGCTCCATACCCCCATGGGAATACCGATCAAACCGATAAAGACGTTCAGGTATTTAGCAGAGTGAAAGGTGTACACAGGAAGAGTAATTTCTGCAAACTGACCAGGGGGACAACGCATGCACAACATTGTTCACCTTTCAGTTTTACCCGATTTATTCTTCTTCCACCGCTATCTGCACCTCAAAATTCAGCGAACTCCTCACACCGGCACCCACGAAATTACCGATGACCGGCATGGTATCGCGAGAGTGTGCCGCAGCTGCAATAATAATATGAGTATCCGACACGGGCTCACCATGGGTTGGATCATAGCCAATCCATCCTGCACCAGGCAGGTATACTTCCGGCCAGGCATGTAGGTCACGTCTATCACTTGAAAGATTGCCCTTTTGATAACCACTGGCAAAACGTGAAGCTATACCCTCTGCCCGACAGCAGTCGACAAACAATACCGCCAGGTCACGACATGCCCCCTGACGGCTTCGCAACGTCACTGCCGGGCTTTGTGGCTTGCCCGAATTTCGATGCACATGAGTAAAATCATTGAATAGCTGACGATTCAGCTTATCCAGAAATTGCAATGGGTTGCGATTGGTGGCCAGGCTGAGCCCTGCTGCAAACGCCGTCACAGAATCGTCGGTTTCGATACGTTCCAGGTAAGCGCGCGCACATATTGAATCATTGTCGTGATCGATAGGCAGGGTCAAGGCTTCCTCGGCCAGGATGAAATTGAATAAATTGGTACGCTCGGTTTTAACCTGCATCGTGACTTCGATTTCAAAGCGCTCCGTTGCCTCTTGAAACCAGACTTGATTGACCCAATTACCTTCGAGATCGAGGAAATCATGCATACCTAATGGTTGAGGGCTGATATGGATCTGGTAGTCAACCAGCTGCTGAATGCAATTCTCCCGGGGACGAAAACGCAGCTGCTGAGGGTTCAAGCGAACACTGTTCGAGTAATGGTATCGGGTGAGATGCCGAATTTTAAATAACAATATATAGACTCCTACAATAACTTGCCTGAGCGTTATGCCCTGCATTACGGGTAAACACGTTTTTCAACCGGCAAAGCCTGTCAGTTAACAACTACTGACGGATAAGCTCAACGTTAACCGCCTGTGATAAAGGGTAAGCGGGTGGCCCAAACTGATTATAAATAGCGACGTCGGCGGCATCCCGGCCATAGCCGATTGCAACATAACCTCCTTTTATTTCAGACTGGGTTGCATCGAAGCTGTACCAGCGGCCACCCACATAGGCTTCAAACCAGGCATGCAGGTCCATAGGCTCCAACTGATACAGGAAACCCACCACCATCCGCGCAGGAATACTTAAACTGCGGCACATTGAAATACCGAGATGAGCAATATCACGACATACACCGACTTGCCTTATGTTGACTTCAGCAGCTGACACCGGGGTATTACTGCTGTTGGGCGTAAAACTAATCGTAGTTTGCAACCAATTCACTATGGCTGCCACCTGGTCATAGCCGGGTATAACACCGGCCGTGATATCACTAGCCATTTCATGAAACCGGTCCGATTCACAATACCGGCTGGGCAGCAGATAGCTGAGCACATGATCCGGCAGGTTCTGTATTTCAATAAACGGCGCACCGAAGTCCTGGTCTATGTAGTCGGCGGTCATAACATCAGCACTGATACTGACCTCGAAAGGCCCCGCAGGGGCAACCAGGCGTTGACATAAATTACCATAACTATCGGTAAACTCATGTACCGGAACGCAGGGCTCCAGTCTGTATTCCTCTCGTGAAATCCACTGTTGAGCACCACTGCGCGGACGCAACATCAATACGAAGGGCGTGGGCTCGGGTATATCGAAGGTCAAATCACAGGAAGTCCTGAGCCACATTGGCATTATCCTTGGTCACTGGGCTGGACAAGTATCATACCCTAATTTCCTTTCATCTATTAGGGTGCCCCTGATTAATTCGTTCGAGGTTGTCATAGCGAGCGGCAACGCGGCCATCTTCCTTTTAAAATCAGATATTTATAGATTTTATCCATTGTTTCCGTAAACGCTACATCCCTGTAGCACTCCTGCCACGTCGCTGTCACAACTCGCAATGACGAATTGATCAGAGGCTCCTTAAGTTGTTGATTAATAAATAGCTCTTGAAATCATACTAATTGAAATACCAATAAAAAAGTACC
>JANTFY010000288.1 GCA_024763185.1 Gammaproteobacteria bacterium
CAGATTCTTTTCAAGCAGGCGGGGCTGGTAGCGCAAGATGGGGTAGTGATCGCCGGATCCGGTGCGCTGCTGTTGTTGCTGGCCTGGCAATACCTGCAGGCCGGGGTCAAAATCCGCGCCATACTGGATACCTCACCACCGAGCAACCTGTTACGCGCACTGCCGCATCTACCGCGTGCGTTGATGGCGCACCACTATATTACCAAGGGTTTGCAGTATCAAAATGCCATTAAACATGCCGGTGTGCCCATCATCAAAGCAGTAACGGATATGGTTGCCGAGGGTGAAGCGAAACTGCAACGTGTTACTTATCGATCGGGGGGGCAGCGACATCATATCGATACCGATTTGTTGTTAATTCATTTTGGCATCATTCCCAACACGCACCTGAGCCGCAGTGCCGCGCTGGAGCATTACTGGGATAAACATCAGCAATGTCTGCGCCCACGGCTGGATGAATGGGGCCAAAGCAATAGCGATAAAATTTTTATCGCCGGGGACGGTGCGGGTATCGGCGGGGCTCGGACCGCCGAACATGCCGGACGCCTGGCCGCATTTCAAATTCTTTACAAGCAGGGCCGGCTGGATAAAAAACAAAGAAACCGGCTGGCAAAAGCCGATCGAAAATGGATGCGCGACGATCTGCATATCCGCCCGTTTCTGGAGAAACTGTTTCGTCATCCACGAAAACTGCTGACCGGGCAGGATGAAGATACGATTATCTGCCGTTGTGAGGAAATCCGTGCCGGTGACATTCGCCGCGAAGTGGCACAGGGCCACGACCACAGCAACCAGGTTAAGTTTATTTCACGCTGCGGCATGGGGCCTTGCCAGGGACGCCAGTGTGCATCGACCGTGGCAAATATTGTGGCCGATACCTCGGGTCAAAAAATGGCGGCTGACAATTATTACAAGGTGCGTCCCCCGGTGTCGCCCTTGTCATTGGGCCAGTTAGCCAGTCTTTACCCGGAGGAGACGGAATGACGGCCGATGCCATCATCATTGGCGGCGGGCTGATGGGCAGCTCCACGGCACTGCAGCTTGCCCGGCGTGGGCTCAAGGTCTTGGTGCTCGACCGAGAACACCCGGGACGTCATTCCTCCGGGGTCAGTGCCGGCGGCCTGCGTCGTTTAAACCGACATCCGGCCGAAATTCCCCTATCGGTGGCCGCGGCAAAAATCTGGCTGAACATACGCGAACTGCTGGATGCGGATTGTGATGCCCACTTTCCCGGACAGATCCGTGTGGCCGAGACCCCGTCTGACCTGGAGAAACTCGAAAAACGTGCCGCTGAGGTTCGGGCGCTGGGTTACCACCACGAAGAAATGATAGACCGCGATGAATTGTATGAACGTGTACCGGCACTGTCCCCGCATTGTGTGGGTGGCCTGATGTGCCGTGATGATGGGTTTGCGCAACCCTTTCATGCACTCACTGCCTTTCGTTTCAAGGCAGCCGAGGCGGGTGTGGATTTTCATATCGGTGCCAGAGTCGATGAAATTGACCAAAAAAAGGGATTGTGGCGGGTGCAGACACCGCTGGGCAGCTTCAAGGCGCCGCTACTGGTCAACAGTGCGGGCGCCTGGGCGCAGCGTATCAGCGAGGTACTGGGCGAACCGGTGCCCTTAACCCCGGCCTCGCCGATGATGATGGTAACCGAACGCCTGCCACGTTTTATCGAACCGGTACTGGGCGCGGCCAGCCGCAAGCTGTCATTCAAGCAAATGCCCAATGGTACTTTGTTGATTGGGGGTGCGCATCTGGCAAAACTCGACTTCACTCACCAGCAAACGGAAATGGAATGGCGCAAACTGGCCGTCAGTGCGCGTACCGTGTTGACGTTATTTCCCCAGCTTAAAGATGTGCGCATCGTGCGCAGCTGGGCCGGCATCGAAGCGTTCATGCCCGATCATTTGCCGGTCATCAGCAAAGGCCGTGAGCCGGGTGTGTTTCATGCCTTCGGTTTTTCTGCGCACGGTTTTCAACTGTCCCCGGTCGTGGGCCAGATCATTGCGCAGTTAATCGTGGACGGGGAGACTGAGTTTCCCATCGAGGCTTTTCGCATAGACCGCTTCTGATTGCTCTACATTAAAGGTTTGCTATTCCTGTCGTGTTCATCTCCGAATATAACGGATTGACTCTAAGCGTCTATAATTAAAATCATGCGTTATTTAATTACGATATTTTTGTTTTTAAGCGGACAGGTCTATGCATTAAATAATAATCCTTCAAGCAGGGTCGGCAACTATATCAACCTGGATAAATTACCCCCCGCCAATCCAGTCAATGCAGAGGCAGCTCCAGGTTTGTCAATACTGGATAAATTAAAAGATTCCACGCTGAGTTCCCATGTCGACAACAAGCGGGCCCTTAAAAAAGTGAGTCGTTGTCAAACCTGCCATAACAAGGCAATGTCGATGACCAATAGTTATCTGCCTATTCTACAGGGACAGAAAAAGAACTATCTCTATGCAAAAATAAAATCTTTTGACAGAAATAGCCGTCATCCTTTTCCAGCTTATAGCCAATCCCTTGCAGACGATGAGTTGCTATTCATTGCCTCGTTTTATGCGCAGCAAAAAAGTGACCTCGGGCTGCCATTGCTTGAAATAAAAACCAATGACAGCGAGGTGAGTCCTGCCATTTCTGCTCTGGATAGTTGCCTCGATTGTCATGGTAATGATGGCAATGAAAGCGACCAGATTCCTTCAATTTCAGGGCAAAATGATGGTTATTTAAGTTATCGAATACGCGAAATTTCGAATGGTGATTCCAGGGTGCATGTTTACCCACTTCCTTTCATCAGTTGTCAGATCGAGCCGGTCACGGTGAGGGAAAGCAGGCTGATGGCGAAACGGTTTAAGCTGGTCTCGATCGAGAATAATCAGATCAGTGGTGAAAAAACCTACAACGAAAAATGTTTAAAATGCCACGATGCACCAAAATCGACGGATCTCATCAACTGGACTGAACTGGTTGATAAGGGGTTAGACGGTTATGCCAAAAACAATCTGAAAATCAGGCATATAGAACCCTTTCGACAAGCAAACTATCAGTTTTCAGACAATCAGTGGCTGAAAGCCCTGTCGTTTCTCGTCAGTCAATAAACCCCAACCGCTCACTCTGA
>JANTFY010000289.1 GCA_024763185.1 Gammaproteobacteria bacterium
GGCAAACCCAAGGATTTGCGCTGGGCCTACAAAAAGATGGACGATACCAGTTTGAAAGAGGCCATTCATGAGTTCTTCCAGGCGATACGGCAGGATGGCCGATTGGATCAGTTGCTTCACCGGCATTTCAGCCATGTGGCCAAGTTCAACTATTCGGATATTCAAACCTTCCAGCTTCATGTCAGGGATCGTCTGCCGCGTTACCGCGAACTCTTTATTCGTGAAGCGGAAAAACAGGGTCTGGACTGGCGACTCCTGGCCGCTATTGGTTACCAGGAATCTTTATGGAATGAAAAAGCCAAATCGCCCACCGGTGTACGGGGTCTGATGATGTTAACTTTGAACACCGCCAAACATGTCAAAATCAACAACCGACTCGATCCCGAACAATCCATTCAGGGCGGTGCCAAATATTTCAAACAGGTATTAAAGAAGATACCCGAACGCATCAGTCAACCCGATCGCACCTGGCTGGCACTGGCTTCCTACAATGTCGGTTATGGTCATCTGGAAGATGCCAGAATCATTACCGCCGCGAATGACGGTGATCCGGACAAGTGGATAGACGTCAAAGAAAACCTGCCGTTACTGGGCAAGAAAAAGTGGTATAAGAAGGCCAAACACGGTTATGCACGCGGTTGGGAACCGGTCCAGTATGTCGAAAACATACGCAAATATTATGACTTGCTGGTGTGGATTGACCAGCAGGAAAATCCGCAGGAGCACAACAGTTTTGCGCAGGAATTTACCGAAGACCTTTCCTTGCCACCGAGTTTTTGAGGCTAGGTTTTAATTTTCAAGCATCTCCTGCTCCAGGGACAGAAAAACCTGGTAGGCATTGATTCGATTACCGAGCGCAAATGCGGGCAGCCGTTCAAAAGGACTCCAGTCTATCGCGGCATAGATTTCATCAAAGCTCATCATTTCTTCAACCCCCGCTGCAAGGTTTTCACGCAGATAAGACAGGTAATCTCGGGTAAGCTTGATTGCCTTGACCGGATCACGTGCCAGCCCCCCATGACCGGGGATGAGCGCCCGGATACCTTTTTTCTCGGCCAATTTATTCAAGGTTTCAAGCCAGGCTTTTGAATCACTGTCCCCAACGAAAGGTATTCGCCCTTCAAATATAACATCGCCCGATATGAACACATTATCCGGTTCCACAAGAACGGTTAAATCGGCATCAGAATGGGCTTTACCCAGATAATTAAGAGTCAGTTTGATACCATCTTCCGCTATCACAGAGGATTTCTTTATCAACTCATCCGGATAGACCAGGCGCGTGTTTTCATTCACCCAGGGATCAAGAGAAAAACGGCGTTCCTCCAGTCGGTCTGCTGCTGATTGAGAGTTAAGGTAGTCATCCACACCGAATGGGGCGATGACTCTGGCACCCATGTCTTCATAAACCTGCAAGCCGTAGATATGATCGGCGTGATAATGCGTTAAAATCACTCGTTTGACCGGTAGCTGGGAGACATCCCTCACCAATGACATCATCTGCTCAGCCAACGAGGGCGATCCTAAGCCATCAACAACCGTGATCCCTTTATCATCTAAAATCACGACTGCATTGGAGATGAAGCCCTGGTTATCGGTGGCAACACCAGTCGCCCCTTGCACGAAATAAACATGCTCCGACACCTGTTTCAGTTTCATCGGCACCGTGGAACGTGGATATTTAAAATCATAATCGGCCGCGTATAACGACGCACTGAAACCAATCAGTAATAATCCAAATATAAATTTCATAACTCTCTCTTGTTTCTCAATTGTTTTTTCTGCGCCCGTCGTTCACTGAAGAAACGGCTTAAAATATCGGCACAGGGTTGATCAAGCACACCCGAGGTAACCTCGATCGTGTGGTTGAATTGACCTGATTCCAGCAATTTGCACGTACTGTGGATGGCACCGGTTTTATGCTCATCCGCCGCGTAAACCAGGCGCTTGATACGCGCATGGATCATGGCGCCGACACACATGGCACAGGGTTCCAAGGTCACGTACAGGGTGGTCCCGGTCAGGCGATAATTTTGCTTGATTTGAGCGGCGGCACGCAAGGCCACAATTTCCGCATGAGCCGTCGGATCATGACCAAGGATCGGTTGATTATGCCCGCTGGCGATAAATTGTTGCTGCTCATCGATCAGAACCGCACCCACTGGCACCTCGCCCCGTTGTGCGGCTTTTTGTGCCTGATCCAGCGCCAGCATCATCCAGCTTTCATCGTCTTGAATCGTTGTCGGATTAATCTTTTTCCTGGAAGTCATCACCGTACCAGTGCGAGGCAGCCTGTAATCCGAATAGCGGAAGAGTTAGCAGCAGTATGCCCCCTATCAGGGTTATATCGTCTGATTATCAAGGGTTTTCATATCAATCACCCGTAACCCTGTAATCGCTGTAATTACAACATACACCAAGACGATTGGTTTTAAAATAAATCGCGAACATGGCACCGAGTTTTATAAAGATAAACAGTATCAAGATATCCTTCAGTCCTGGCCCACCCTGTTCAAGAACCTTATAGGCTTCCCACCCCTGCCGCCCACAGAATAGCTATTCCACCCAGGTATAAAAGAACAAAGTGAAAATTTTCGTCGGACATCGTTTACTCCGTTTTGTATTTTATTATTACACAATACCAGGCGCCCTTGTCCGGCCATGCTGCTGTCTTGTCATTCAACACGGCTTACCCATCCATATGTTGCTGTCACCAGTGGTGCAAAACCCGGCATGTCGATAGAGATTCACTAATGCTTATCACTTCAAGTTGTTACATCAATCATATTATTTAGCCGGCACACATGCCTGTGTTAAGCCCGGTTAAGGGGCCACGACACAAGGCATTTTTTTGTACTCGATGATTATCAGCGAATAGAAAAAGTTTGACTTCAATATGGGGAGATAGCCAGGCGTAATATCGATGTGGTGGGTATGCCCCCTCGATGCATCCTTCACCATTTTTTCAATATCAACCTTAATCTTCATGTTATTTTCACAACAAGCTGATGCTTTCTTCACATCGACTCATGCATTATCGTGCCATTTTTTTATGTTCTAACATCTGTGGAATAAGTCATGACTTCTATCAGGGTGATCAATTTA
>JANTFY010000290.1 GCA_024763185.1 Gammaproteobacteria bacterium
TTTTGATCTGCGTCCTTACGGTATCATCAAACATCTTGACCTGATCCGTCCGATCTACCGTAATACAGCGGCCTACGGTCATTTTGGTCGTGAAGAGCCTGAGTTTACCTGGGAGCAAACCGATAAGGTGGAACTGTTACGTGCCGAGGCCGGCCTATAGAAAAAAACCGCAACTTTACATTTTAAAATTTTTCAGGCTACACTATAAAGACTTGAATGCCCGTCACCGTACGGGCGCTTTGTTTCGAGGAGCGTTGCGACCGGGTCATACCCTGCCAGGCTCGAAACAGGGTTCATATTCAACGGCGCTCATAAATACTTAACCGCAGAGGTTTTATTTATGGATGCCAACCCATCTCAAGACTACATTATCGCCGACCTGTCCCTGTCCGAATGGGGGCGCAAAGAAATTCGCATTGCCGAAACCGAAATGCCAGGCCTGGTCTCCCTGCGCGGCAAATACGGTGACGAACAACCCCTGAAAGGTGCGCGCGTGGCAGGCTCCCTGCACATGACCATACAGACTGCCGTGTTGATTGAAACCCTGGTTGCCCTGGGTGCTGAAGTTCGATGGGCTTCCTGCAATATCTTTTCCACCCAGGATCACGCGGCCGCTGCCATTGCCGAAACGGGCGTGCCGGTATTCGCACACAAAGGCGAATCACTGGAAGAATACTGGCAATACACTCATAAAATCATGGAATGGTCGGATGGCGGCACCCCCAACATGATTCTCGATGACGGCGGCGACGCCACCCTGCTGTTAATCCTGGGCTCCAAGGCTGAAAAAGACATATCGGTGCTGGATAACCCTGGCAGCGAAGAAGAAATCATCATGTTCGGCTCCATCCGGGAACGGCTCAAAACATCACCGAACTGGTACTCCACGCGACTGGCTAACATCAAGGGTGTTACCGAAGAGACCACCACCGGGGTACACCGCCTTTACCAGATGCAGGAAAATGGTGACCTGCCATTCCCTGCCTTTAATGTGAACGATTCCGTTACAAAATCCAAGTTCGATAACCTGTATGGCTGTCGAGAGTCACTGGTTGACGGCATTAAGCGTGCCACCGACGTCATGATTGCCGGCAAGATTGCACTGGTGCTCGGATATGGCGATGTCGGCAAAGGCTGTGCGCAATCCCTGCGTGGGCTTGGCGCTACCGTCTGGGTGACAGAAATTGACCCAATTTGCGCGCTGCAGGCCTCAATGGAAGGGTATCGCGTGGTACACATGGATGAGGCCTGCAAGCAGGCTGATATCTTCGTTACCACCACTGGTAACTTCAACGTGATCACGCATGACCACATGGTGCAAATGAAGAATGAATCCATTGTCTGTAATATCGGCCATTTTGATAATGAAATCGATGTGGCCTCGATGAAGCAGTACGAATGGGAAAACATCAAACCCCAGGTGGATCATATTATCCTGCCCAGTGGAAACCGTATCATCCTGCTGGCCGAGGGTCGCCTGGTTAACCTGGGTTGCGCAACCGGCCATCCCAGTTTCGTCATGTCCAACTCGTTTACCAACCAGACCCTGGCGCAGATTGAACTGTTCAATCACAGTGAAAACTATGCCAACGAGGTTTATACCCTGCCCAAGAAACTGGACGAGGAAGTGGCCAGGCTGCACCTTGAAAAAATCGGTGTTGAATTAACCACCCTGAGCCAGGAGCAGGCGGACTACATCAGCGTACCGGTAGACGGTCCTTACAAACCCGAGCATTATCGCTATTAATCCAGGGACAACTCGAATGGTTGCTCAATCACTAGAGCTCAGCTATGAATTTTTCCCGCCTCGCACCGAGGCGGGCATTAGCAAGCTGGCCGAAACACGCAGGGAACTTGCGCACTATCATCCCGAATTCTTTTCGGTCACCTTTGGTGCGGGAGGATCAACTCGAGACCGCACCCTGGAAACCGTACTCGATATTCAACACAATTCAGACGTTGCGGCCTGCCCTCATTTGACCTGTGTCGGTGCCACCAATGCAGAGATTCTGGAACTGGTCAATCTTTACCAGCAGCATGGCATCAATCGGCTGGTCATCCTGCGCGGTGATCTGCCCTCCGGCATGATTGGCATGGGCGAATGCAAATTTGCCGCCGATCTGGTGCATTTAATTCGTGAGCATTTCGCTGATCATTTCACGATCGCCGTGGCCGCCTATCCGGAGGCACACCCCGATGCCAGCAACCTGCTGCAGGATATCGAATTTTTTGCTGAAAAAATGCAGGCTGGCGCTAATCTCGCCATCACCCAGTATTTCTTTAACAACGATAGTTATTTCAATTTCATGGAGCATTGCGCGCGTAAAAACATTCAGCAGCCGGTGATTCCCGGCATCATGCCGATTACAAACTTCAATAACCTGAAGAAGTTCTCCAAACAATGCGGCGCAGAAATCCCACGCTGGATTAAAAAATCCATGGCAGCTTATGAGAACGACCTGGAATCACAAAGGCAATTTGGTATTGAAATCGTCACCAAAATGATTGACGAATTGATCCGAAATGACGTTCCCGGGTTACATTTTTACACCATGAACCAGTCAGCCCTGATCAAGACCCTGTTAAAGAATCTGAATCTTGACGGATAATAACGATGCGACGATCACGCATCCATGTCGATATCGATTGGCAACCCGGCACGTCCGTTTCTTTACCCATTGAAAAGGCGCATTACATAAAAAATGTGCTGCGCCTTAAAAACGACCAGTCAATTCTTATATTCAATGGGCGCGATAACTGCGATTATCTGGCCACCATCACCATTAACGGGAAACAGGTCAGTGCAAAACTGATCTCTGTCGAAGAAAAGCAGACCGAAAGCCCTATCGACATCAAAATCCTGCAGGCTGCCGGACGTTCGGAACACATGGATTACGTGGTACAGAAAAGCACGGAACTGGGTGTATCCACCATTCAATTTTTCAACGCCGAGCGAACCCAGTCCCCTATAAGGGCCGCCCGGATCGATAAAAAACTGAAACACTGGCAGGCTATAGCCATCAGCGCCTGTGAACAATGCAATCGTAACCGTATTCCTCAGTTATCTTTTTTGAACAACCTGCAAAGC
>JANTFY010000291.1 GCA_024763185.1 Gammaproteobacteria bacterium
CCGGGGTTGTGGGTTATGCCATAGGACAACGTGAAGGTATCCTGATCGAAGACGTACATGACTCCGGGCACTGGTCGTCAGTCATCGACGAGAGACTGGACTTCCACACGCATTCGTTGATGTGTGTGCCGGTATTTATTCAGGATAAGGTGATTGGTGCAATCGAAGTCGTCAATCACACCGACGACCCCCCCTTTGATGAAAACGATTTAAATATTTTAAAAGTTGCAACCCGGCTGGTCAGCATGGCACTGGAAAAAGTGGAGAAGCTGACTGTGCAGATGGAGATTGAATGATGAAATTGATACCCGTTGTGAAAATTTTTATACAAGCGCTGGCTTTATTTGTGTTGAGTTTGACCGTAATACATGCTGACAGTGTCCGCTATGAGCTGGCTGAATCTTCCCGTGCGATCATGAGAGTGGGTCCCAACCAGTCGCTGGATATGCTGGTGCAGCAGATATATCCGGATAATCAGGCGTTGTGGCCGCAGATAAAACAGAAGATTAAACAGTTGAATCCTGAGGCCTTTAATCGCTATACCGGCCGCCTGATTACAGGTAAGCGGTTGAAGCTGGTGACGATTAAGAAAATTCGACAGGGTGAAGGGCCAGTTGCACGGCAGGTAGGTACCGTGGCGCAAATTAAAGGATATGCCATAGCGACCGATAAAAACGGCAAGGAAGGCCGTTTAATGGAAAATTCTGTCGTGTATGAAGGTGACCGGCTATCAACGAATAAGGATGCGCAGTTGGTCGTGAATATGATGGATGGGGCAGAAATGCGCATTAAACCGGATAGCTCGGTGCGAATTTCCGAATACAGCATGAAATCCGGTTTTGAATCCGGCAGTCGCAGTATTATTGATTTAATCAAGGGCGGGTTAAGAAAAATTACCGGTTCCATAGGTGCCAATCCGCTGAGTATTTATCGTTTTCATACCGGTGTGATGACGATTGGGGTGCGCGGTACCGATTACGTGGTCAAGCTGTGTAAGGAAAATGATTGTGAGCAGTCCGCTGGACGAAATGAAAGTGATACGCGATTACACGTGGTCGTGCTAGATGGAGCCATAACCCTTGAGGATGAGGAGGGTGTGCAGGGTGATCTGGTGTTGGGACAATATGCCGTGGCTAGTGCCGATACCAAGGTGATCGTGGATGATGCAGCTCCCGTGAAGGGGTTATTAAATGATGAGGAGCGGGCCTTGTTTGATAAAACGCAACCGCCTGAAAAAAGCGGTCTATGGCCCTGGCTACTGGGCGGAGCGCTGCTGGGTCTTTAGCCAAGAAAAGTACAAGGGGGGTACAATGAATTTTGCAAGTCTGTACAACTATTACGAACACCTGGTGTTTGACTATATCAGCCGACAGCTGGTACAAAATTATACCGATGAGGACGAGGACTTTTTTCTGGATGTCGCTTGCTATTCCTTAACCCGGTTGCCGTCGCGATACATTCGCCATGAAATCGATATGGTTTATTATCTGGCGCCCGGTGAACAGGAAGACATGGAGAAAAGAGTCAAGCAAACCGTGGAATCGGCCGCCAAGTTTATAAGCGAACGCATGAAAAACAAAACGCGTGAGTAGCGTTTTGTGATGATTCTTCAGGGGTCAGATCTATCAGTGCAATCAGGCAGCTAAAGCGCCTGCCATTTCCAGCAATCTTCTTATGGTATATTGCTTGTTGCCGATAACAATGGGTTGATTAATCTGCACGTAGCCTTCTGCAAAGGCTACCAGGCGGTTATTTTTAACCAGATAGGTGCCATTGGTTGACTCCAGATCGCGCAGGTAAATTTCACCATTCATAATCTGGATTTCGGCATGCTGCTTGCTTACAGTCTTGTCATCCAGATAGATATGACCTTCTCTTCCTATGATGTATGTACGGCTTTCCATGTTGTCTGTCTCCATAGCGATATCTCTCTTACCGGGCGGTTATTCTAATCAATAATCTATGTTAATACCAAGTATAAAATAATTTTCAATCAATCCCGTAATGAATATTTAACAAAAGAATAGGGTATTTGATTCAAATCATTCGCAGGATTATCTTCTCTCCAGATTTCTTTCCAGCGTTTGCTGTCTATTTCCGGAAACCAGGCGTCCCCCTCAAATTGTCCATGTATTTCAGTGATATACAAGGTTTGGGCGAGGTTGATGGTCTGATCATAAAGGCTGGCACCGCCAATCAGCATGGCTTCAACCTGGTCATCGACCAGTGCAAGCGCCGCGTCGATACTGGCTACTGATTCGCAGCCAGGCTGATGGTAGTCGGGATTGCGGGTGATTATGATATTGCGCCGGCCCGGCAATGGCCTGCCGATGGATTCATAGGTTTTTCTTCCCATCAGGATGGGTTTGTGAAGCGTGGTTTTTTTAAAATAGGCGAGATCGGCGGGTAAATGCCAGGGCAGGGCATTTTTATTGCCGATCAGACGATTTTCATCCATCGCGCAAATAATTGAAAGTTTGGCGGTCATTGTTTTGTGTGGTTCAGGGTCTGGGTTATGCGAATAAATTGGGCCAGGGAAAGGTTTTCTGCCCGGGCCTTGGGATCAATGTTAAGGTCTGTCAGTGTATTTTTATCCAGTAGTTTTTTCAGTGAATTACTGATTGTCTTGCGGCGCTGGTTAAAAGCTGTCTTTACCACGAGTTCAAGCAGGTCGATGTCATCCACTGGTACAGGTGGTTGCGCATAGGGTAACAAACGAATGATGGCTGAATCCACCTTGGGGGGAGGCGAAAAGCAGCCCGGGGGCACATCAAAAAGATATTCGCATTGACAGAAATAGTGCATCATGACCGACAGGCGCCCGTAGTGTTTGCTATCCGGTGGAGCAACAATTCGCTCTGCCACCTCTTTTTGCACCATAAAGTGCATGTCTTGAATCAATGGGCTGTATTTGAGCAGATGAAACATCAATGGGGTTGAAATGTTATAGGGCAAATTGCCCACTACCCGCAAAGGTGGATCCAATCCAAGTGATGACAAATCAATCGTTAAAACGTCGCTATTGATCAGATGCAACGTACCCAGTGACTCGGCCTGTTGTTGCAATATGGGAAT
>JANTFY010000292.1 GCA_024763185.1 Gammaproteobacteria bacterium
GCATCGCCTCTCGCAGTGATGCCGGTTCAGTAGCCTTCATCCAGTTCCGGTATTACCACGTCATCCATCGTGTCCGGCTCGTAATCGACCTCTTCTTCCGACATGTCGACCTGCTCCAGCAGGTTGATGGCGATCGTGATGTAGTCACTATCGGTCACGATGCCGACCAGCTTGTCATCAACCACTACCGGTAAGCAGCCGTATTTGTGATTCTGCAGGTGAAGAGCTGCGCGTCTTACGGAGTCAGAGGTATGTATCGTACTGACACCTTTAATCATGATTTCGGACAGTTTGCGGTCATGGTTTTTGATATCGGGGTGGGTTGCCTCGAGAACGTCACGCTGGGTGACCAGACCCAGTAAATGATTATCCTTGTCGGTAATCGGGATGTGCCTGATATGTTTATCCGTCATCAGCTGGCGGGCATCTTCCAGCGTATTATTCTGATCGAGGGTAAAAGGATTGGTGGTCATTAACTCATCAATGGTAATCATGTGATTCTCGATATGGATAGTGATAAGTAATAATTTAGCAAAAAGTTGTGCGAAGCAATTTGAGCGATATCAATTAAAGCGGATATCGTGTCTGCTAACGGTACATTCTGTAGAGATTTAGTGAAAAAGGGTAGACAGTATTCAGTGCCAGGTACCGCCAAAAAAACGATGTTTAGGCTTGTGGACGGGGATATGGGCATAGGGATTGAGGGGGATGGAGTGATCCCCGGACTCGATATCATGCGGCGGGTTCAAAACCTGCTCGCGCAGTTTTAACAGCCTGTCGATTCTTTCCCGGGTGAGGGGGTGCGAACGCAGGATAGAGGGTTGATGCTCTCGATAGCCCGGTAACATGATGCGTTGCATCCAGTTAAACTCAGGCATCTCAATTCGGGCCAGGGCTGAAGCCAGGCCTTCCGGGTCACGGGTCAGACGTGCGGCATCCAGATCGGCATCGAATTCACGTACCCGTGACAGGCCCAGTTGTAGCAGGGCATTGATATTGGGGCTTAAAAGTAGAATGAATAAACCCAGCAGGGAGATGGAAACCTGGTCGGCGATCATCAATGGTAGTGACACCAGGATTAGAAAGAAGGCAGTCACCGAAAGCGTATGAGTCAGACGCGTGATCAGGTCGGCCAGTGTCATAATGCGCAAATCGTTATTGCGGATATGGCTGGTCTCATGGGCCATGACACCTGCAATTTCGCGAACACTCAGGTTTTCCAGCAAACCCTGTGTCAGGGCTATGGCCGATTGCTTCTTTGAGCCGACGGCAAAGGCATTCAGGGTTTGGCTGGGAATCCAGAACAACTCCGGGCTGCGCGGCAGGCCAGCTCGACGTGCCAGCTCCGTCACAATGCCGCTCAGTTGTGGAGATTGTGCGGGATGAATGGGCCTGGCCTGGTAAAAGCGCAATAACCAGTAAGGAGAGACGTTGGGCAGGGTCAGCATGCTGATCACCAGGCCTAGCATGATACCCCACCAGATATCCGGCCCGAACAGCAAGCGGCTGCTTAACGCCAGTATCGAAGCCATGCCTGCAATCAACAGTGCTGTATGCAGCATATTCCTGAATTTATGATGGCTTGACAGTGTAGGGTTCATACTGATTTATCGGGTTGCTGATCCTGATTATTAAAGGTCAGATAGTATTTAACCGGGTAAATCAGGATTTTTCCAGTGCTGGAATATAAAACCGGTGCTAATACACGCAAAACCGACTTTTTTGATGCTATGGATGAAACTTCTTTGCGACAGGATTATCGGTGATAGAACAGTGAAATCGGCTGCAATATGTGGGTATTACCACGTCACACGGCCGGCGTCGCCGTGAACTGGAAGGCATCGTGCAAAGCCGGTCAATCGATTTTGTGCCGTTGACCTATCACATCGGCAACCAGGCGGTTGAGAAACGCTTACTGCCGCGGGCCCATGAAAAAGGTATCGCAGTGATTGCCAACCGGCCATTTAACAAGGGCGAACTGTTTGACAAGTTCCAGCACTATCCTACCGGGCTGGGTCAGCGAGTTTAACGGCAGCGACTGGGCACGGTGTTTCCTGAAATTTGTAGTGTCCCACCCGGCCATCACCTGCGCCATACCGGCCACCACCCGAATCGATCACATGGTTGAAAATAGGGGGGTGCTACCGACGATTGCCTGATCCTGATTTACGCAAGCGCATGATTGCTTATATGCATTCTGTATAATCAAGCGCCTGCTGACATAGCGGCTGGCTGATTCGCTATTTTTTGTCGAGCAGAGTTGCTGGCGCCAGTTAGAATCTATAACCAGTGGCTGGGATCGAGCAACAGTGACGCAGCCACTTGAATACGGATTTTGCAAACGACTTCATTAGGGGTAAAGTGCCAGGGCCTGTTTTTCTTTTACAATAACCATTATTCTGTGGATAAAACATGATGAAAACGATACGAACCCTGTTGATAGGCATTGGCCTGATGTCCATTTCCGTGCCGTGCTTTGCCGAGCCATACAAAACGGTTAAATTTGGTAATGCCGAGGTTGTTTCCAGCTACAGCCCGTTGAAAGAAGGGGCGGCGACACTGACGCTGACGGCGCTGGTTCACGAAAATAATGATGCACTGCGCGGGGTGAAAAATAGCGATCAACAACGTTTGAGCAAACTGGGGCAATTAATCTACCAGTGTAAACTGTTGCTCTATAAGCCGGATAAAAGCACGGCGGTTGTCGATGCCAAAGACCCCATCCTGGTTTCCAGGAACTTTAGCCTGTTTACCGGTGTGAATCTGCAACTGGGTTTAATGGAAGGTGCAGAGATACGTATACAGTCGCTTAGCGCGGTCAATGATAAGAGTTTGTTTTCGCCCACGCTGGGAGGTAACAATTTTAAAAATGAGATCCAGGGTTACGTGGGTGAAGGAAAGCCGCTTAACCTGAAGCAGCTGGATTTAAACCTGTTGCTTGAGTCGGATCTGATCGACAGCGCAGAGAGTCTTGATATAACGGTCCGCTTTCCTGTCTTTCAATTGCAGAAACCGGTTCGGCAATGGCATTACGGTTTTAATGTGTCAGACTTTAAACGTGCGATAGAGTATGC
>JANTFY010000293.1 GCA_024763185.1 Gammaproteobacteria bacterium
TGTTCATGCAATACCGGAATACAGGTCGGGTGGATCTGGGTAAAACAGGGGTTGGCCATAAAGGCACCGCGTTTATAGGCGCGGAAGATGGCCGTTACATTGGAACCGAATGCATTGGTGGAACGGTGAAAGATATTGCTGTAGCCGCCGGTGGCCAGCACCACGGCATCGGCCTGGTGGCACCCGATCTCGCCACTGAGCAGATTACGCGTAATGATACCCACTGCCCTGCCATCCTTCACCACCAGGTCCAGCATTTCAGTACGGGTATGTAATTCAATATTGCGCAGATGAATCTGCCGGTTCATCGCGCCATAGGCTCCCAGCAATAATTGCTGTCCGGTCTGCCCTCGAGCGTAAAAAGTGCGCGACACCAGTGCACCGCCGAAAGAGCGGTTATCCAGGTAACCGCCATAGTCTCGCGCAAACGGCACGCCCTGGGCGACACACTGGTCGATAATATGATTACTGATCTGGGCCAGTCGGTACACATTGGCCTCGCGAGAACGGAAGTCACCGCCCTTGATGGTATCGATAAACAGACGGTATTGACTGTCCCCGTCATTGGCATAATTCTTCGAGGCATTGATACCGCCCTGTGCGGCAATGGAGTGCGCACGGCGCGGTGAATCATGAAAGGTAAAAGCCTGTACCTGATATCCCAGCTCCGCCATGGTAGCCGCCGCCGAGGCACCGGCCAGACCTGTACCCACCACGATGACACGTTTTTTGCGTTTGTTGGCCGGGCTGACCAGGTGCAGGTCATTCAGGCAACGGCCCCACTTGTCACCCAGTTCACCGGCTGGTATTCGTGCATCCGGTATCATGACCCTACCAGCCTACTGAATCCGGCCGTAGATACAGCTTCTGCAGGCAATGCCAGCCAGCCTGTTTGAACCGCAAGCGGAATGGTAATGAAACCGGCCACCACCAGCACGGTAACGATCCACGACAGGAACTCAAAAAAGGAAAAATAATTGTCATGATAAAAACCCATGGTTTGAAACAACGCCCTGACCGTGTGTTTCAAATGCAACGCCAGCAATAACATCGCGCAGATATAACTCCATGCAATCCATGGATTCTGAAATGCCGACACCACCCGTGAATAGACATCGACGTAACCCTGGTTATCCCTCAGTGAAAAAACAGCACCGACACCTGCCCCCAGCGTCAGATGCATGACATGACCGACAATAAACAGCAACAGCACCATACCGCTGATAATCAGTCGGCTCTGGAACAGGCGTTTAGAAAAAGCATTATGGGCCTGGTAAGGGATCTTGCGCGCCCGGTAATTTTCCAGTGTAACAGCGATGCCCAGGGCGATATGTACCAGTACAATCGTCAGCATGACCAGTCGCATCAGCCACAGAACGGGACTTTCCTGTAACCAGTGCGCATAGCTGTTAAGTGCCGCCTGGCCGAAATAAATGGTCAGGTTGCCCACCATGTGACCGATGACAAACAGTATCAGGACGATACCGCTCGATGCCACCAACAGCTTGCGGCCTATGGTGGTTCTTAACAGGTGCCACAGACGATTCATGCAAGAATATTCATTATTTTTTTATTATCTGGATCATATCAATTAAAGCGTAAAATGTACGAACCCGCTTGACTAACAGTTGCATTCATTTGATGTATGTCAGATTGAATGGGTTAAAAAAGATTTCAAGCATTTCATCGCTAAATAAATTACCAACTATAAATTGTGAAAATCAAATTAAAGACTAAACTTATGGGCAGCATGGAGGCTTAGAACCTTACCCGAAGTACACAGATAATAAACAAGATGTCACAACTGAATACCTACAAAGATGATTACCTGAAAGCATCGGAAAATTTGCGCCTGGTGCTGCCCTTCCTGTCCAAGTACCAGATTCCTGCATCGCCGCTGAATTACCAGATCGGTTACGACGTGGTCTCCGGTGCCAACAGCGCATTAAAAAAGGCGGTGGACAAGCTACTGGAAGAGCAAGACCAATTGTCTGAAAAAAAACTGCTGGAACTTTATAAGCAGTACATCGCCCAGGACGACCAGGCACTGGAGTCGATACGCCGGGAACTACACAAAATCATCACCAATATCCGTAGTGAATACGCCGACTCGAACGGTGAACTGTCTGATTACATGAACTCTCTTAACGGTTTTGCAGAGATACTTGCGGGCTCGGATCACTCGCCTGAATTGGGTGCCGAAGTGCAAAAGGTCATGCAGGATACGCGCTCAACGGAAGAGTCCCAGCGCAAGCTGAAATCACAGATGAACAGCATGATGCAAGAGGTCGAATCCCTGCGTAGCCAACTTCAACAGGTGAGGGAAGAATCCCTGACCGATGCCCTGACCGGCCTGGCCAACCGCAAGGCCTTTGACCAGATGCTGGAGCAGGTCATCAAGGACACGCACGAACAGGATTCACCTTTTAGCGTGGTCATTGCCGATATCGATTTTTTCAAAAAATTTAACGATACCTATGGCCACCTGGTGGGTGACAAGGTGCTGCGTTACGTCAGCAAAATCATCAAGGCCTGTGTGAAAGGCAAGGACCTGGCGGCACGTTTCGGTGGTGAAGAGTTCACCCTGGTACTGCCCGAAACAGACCTGGCTGGCGCCCGCATCGTCGCGGAGCAGGTGCGCAAGGCGATCAGCAAGAAAAACCTGACCGATAAAGGCAATCACGAAGACTATGGCAGGATTACGATTTCACTCGGCGTCAGTCAATACAATGGTAAGGAAAGTCCCGCAGAACTGCTGGAGCGCGCAGACCAGGCACTCTACCAGGCCAAGGCAAATGGACGTAATAAAGTGGAGATAGCCGAATAAAGATTAATACCTGGCCAAAGACGTACCGCTATGAACCCCTCCTTTCATAACGGCCTCTCATAATCATAAAGTTTACCTGACCCAAGTGTTCCTAACTTCATTCGAGCCAAGAAAAAACCCACCTACAGACAAAACATTGCTGTCTGCTCTGCACTTCCCCGGTGAACGAGTTATTAAACCTTTCAGTACTTACTGTTGAATGGA
>JANTFY010000294.1 GCA_024763185.1 Gammaproteobacteria bacterium
GAGTTGGAAGGCATCGCGGCCGTCGAGGCATCCAACAACGCCACCTCAGGCGCCAACTTGATCCCGCTATTGACGCTGGGAATCCCTGGCAGTACCACGGCCGCGCTGCTGGCCAGTGTCATGCTGCTGCATGGCGTCACCCTCGGTTCTGCCGTGTTCGTGACATCACATGACCTGGTTTACGGCCTGTTTGCCTCCGGCCTGATGTGTATCCTGATCTATCTGATAGTGGGTTACTGGGGTAGCGGGTACGTGGGTAAAATGATTGCAATTGTCCCCGCCAGGATGATCTATCCGATTATTTTCATGACCTGCTTTGTTGCGGCCTATGCCTATCGACAGGCCCTGTTTGACTTGGTGCTGGTGCTGTTGTTCGGTGTGATCGGCTATTTGATGAAAAGACTGGGGTTTAGCATTCCGGCATTTATTATTGCCTACATTCTGGGCGGTGAAGCGGAACACGCCCTGCGTCAAACCATGATTCTGGATGATAACGGAATCTGGATTTTTCTCGACCGGCCACTGGCCATGCTGTTTTTTGGCCTGGGTTTCCTTGCGTTGATCTATCGTTTTAGAGCCAATAGAAAGCGGCGAATTCTTAAATCGAAGATGAGCAGCCATTAACCCGGCGACCATTAAGTTCATATCCAGCCGCAGCTCGCGTGATCAGGTTTATTCCTGGCTCAAAGGGTGGCAAGTGACCCGTGTGAATATCGCTATTATGACTTATGAAGGCAGTAACTTTAATACCTATAAGGGTGATGTTATTAATGTCATACCTCCACAGAAAGCTGGCAAAAGAGCATTTGCAGCCGGGTTGACTAAAGGCAACGGGTGTCCTGTAAACAAGAATAGCTTTGAATTTAAAATTCATAAGAATATCCATGTCCTTGGTGCTGCCAGTAACGCTACAAAGATGCCCAAATCCGAATACAGTGCAAACATACCGGCAAAAGCCCGTGCTTCAGCCATTGTTCAACAATTCAATGATCTGGACCCATTAACGCCTTCCTATCAAAATACTTGCGACGGTATTATCGGCAAGGATTACGGTATTTCGGCATCCATGACCTACAAGTACAACAAGGTAAAGAATATGATTCTTCCTGTTGAAGGAGCTGGTGGAACGACAGCCGTCAACGCTTCTGCTGAGAATCAGAAACGTGAAAGCCATTATGCTTATGGATGGTATAACAATATTACCCAGGATATTTTTGCTTAACTCAACCCTTTCATTTCATCAAAGTTCTACGGGGCCATTTTTGGCCCCGTTTTTTGTTGTCGCTTTTTATGACGAATAATACCTTTTTCCCTAATCAAGAGGTGGTTGAGTCATGACTCAGCCGGTGATCAAATCTTCTCTCGGCGTATCCAGCTTAGCGATCTCTTTTGTGAACTGTTTGTAACTTTACCCGTCAAAACCAGGGTCTGAAGGCGTTATGTTTTTAGCTAAGAAGTTAATAGGCTGGATTAAAATCATTTCCGGTTAGGGTTATACTCGAATGAGCAAAATTAACGCCCATAATCTGCAGATGTAGCATTCATCTGGCCACTTCAGCATGCCGTCTGTACATTCACGATTTCTTCCTGTACACAATCCGTGGAGGATATGCACGATGGAAAACTACCAAAAGTCAGCAGCAGCTATCTCGCAACTGAGCCCTGAGCAGTATCGGATTACCCAGCAAAATGGCACTGAAGCGCCGGGATCGGGTGAATATTTGTATAACAAGGAACCCGGTATCTACGTCGATGTGGTGTCCGGTGAGCCCTTGTTCGCTTCGTCGCACAAATTCGATTCCGGCAGTGGCTGGCCCAGTTTTACGCGACCGATAGAGCCCGCGCATGTCCATGAACTGAAAGACAGTTCGCACGGTATGATTCGCACAGAAGTGCGCAGTATCCATGGCGACAGTCATCTCGGGCATGTTTTCCCGGATGGTCCACAGGACCAGGGTGGGTTGCGCTATTGTATCAACTCCGCTGCTATCCGGTTTGTGCATCGTGACGATATGGAAGCTGAAGGTTACGCGGATTATCTTGACCAGGTGGAGGCCAGATAAATGACTGAACAACGCGCAGTACTTGCCGGTGGCTGTTTCTGGGGCATGCAGGACCTGATCCGTAAACTGCCAGGTATCGTTTCCACGCGCGTGGGTTATACCGGCGGTGATGTGCCCAACGCGACCTATCGCAATCACGGTACCCATGCAGAGGGCATTGAAATCACCTTCAATCCCGAGCAGATTTCCTATCGCACACTGCTCGAGTTTTTCTTCCAGATTCATGATCCGACCACGCCCAACCGGCAGGGTAATGACCGCGGCATGTCTTATCGTTCGGCCATCTACTACGTGGATGAGTCGCAAAGGCAGACCGCCCTCGAAACCATCGCCGATATTGAAGCCAGCAATCGCTGGCCGGGCAAGGTGGTGACCGAGGTTGAAGCGGTGGGTGATTTCTGGGAGGCCGAGCCTGAGCACCAGGATTACCTCGAGCGCTACCCCAGCGGTTACACCTGTCACTTCCCGCGTCCCGACTGGGTGCTGCCCAAGCGTGCAGCGAGTTAACCGGGCCAGCGTTTTCCTCAGCAACAACTAACTCTCGGTGTGGTTGTTACAAGTACAGCAAGGCCGTCGCTGTAAAAAAGTACCCTGCTGCAATCCATGCGAGGAATTCCCGGCAGGAACAGGAGCATAAATTCATTCGGTTAAAATTACAGGATGGTTTTAGCCATCAACGGGTTAACCACTTTTTCCCGCTGTAAAAGACTGGAAAAATTATAGACCTGCCCTGGGTCCAGTCGGTCATTGTTGTGCTTTCATGGCGATCAGTTGCACGACAGCGCTCTGGCCATTGTGGAATTCACCCTCCTGGATATCACGCACGGTCTCTTCCAGGTGAATAAATTGCAAACCTTGCAGTTCCTGCTGCAGGCTGGCGCTATCCATCATCATCTCAATGACCGGTGGGCCACCGGTATTAAATTCGAGTTGCCTGGGGATAAAGGCTTC
>JANTFY010000295.1 GCA_024763185.1 Gammaproteobacteria bacterium
ATGACATCACGCTCAAGGAACACCTGCGCGTTACCCATATCGAGCAGGGGCATATCAAGACACTGACCCTGTCCACCGGCGAGAAGATCAGTACTCGCACCCTGATCGTGGCTACCGGTGCACGCTGGCGTGAACTGGGCGTGCCGGGTGAAAAGGAAAACATAGGCAACGGCGTGGCATACTGCCCGCACTGCGACGGTCCCTTCTTCAAGGGCAGGGATGTGGCGGTCATCGGCGGCGGCAACTCCGGTATTGAGGCCGCGCTGGATCTGGCCGGTATCGTCAAGTCAGTCACCGTGTACGAGTTTCTGCCCGAGCTGAAAGCCGACCAGGTACTGGTTGAGCAGGCTGAGAAACGTGACAACATTACGATCAAGAAGAATGTCGCGACCCAACAGATACTGGCACAGGACGGCAAGGTCAACGCGATCGAGTATGAAGACCGTGCAACCGGCCAGTTGCACCGTGATGAACTGCCCGGTGTGTTCATCCAGATCGGACTGGTGCCGAACAGCCAGGTGGTTGAAGACCTGGTGGAAACCAAACCCTGGGGCGAAATCGTGGTCAATGAAAAGTGTGAAACCTCGGCAGCTGGCATCTACGCCTGTGGCGACGTGACAACGGTTCCCTACAAGCAGATTGTTATCGCCATGGGTGAAGGGGCCAAAGCCTCGCTGGCCGCTTTTGAGTACCTGTTGACGCATGATGTGGATCACTCCGAGCAAAAGGCGGTCGCGTAGTAATATAAAGTTCGTTCAATGAGTACTTTATTACGCGCATCGCGTTGAGTGACTAAAACGGCCATGCCCGGTAGATTAACCGGGCATGGCTTAATATCGCCGATGAAAGTGAAATATCGATGGAATATTTTCCATTCTACACATTTTCTTCACACCAACCGCGCTACAGTATGTATCTTGAATAGTGGTTATTCCTGGTTAACACTGCAAAAGAGGCGAATGATCTTTTTTTCAGAAAAAAACAAAACCTGTCTAGGCTGGCTTTTATTAGCGACACTCACCTCATTGTTACTTGTTAGCATGCCCTCGCTTGCAGCAAACCTGTTAATCCAGATAGACAGCCCCGGCAGGACCGGGATAATCGAGTTCCAGGTTTACAACACGGCAAACGGCTTCGTAACACAAAGCAATCCTTTCAAGGTTAAAAGACAGGCACTTGATGACTCTGGCTCCTATAAAATCAGCGACCTGCCCGCGGCTACCTACGCGCTACTCGTTTACCTGGATGAAAACAACAACGGTCAACTGGACCGGAATTTCATTGGCATTCCATTGGAACCTGTAGGTTTCTCAAACCAATACGTACCCAGAGGGTCACCCAGCTTTATCAAGGCCAGCTTCGAGCTTGGGCATGATGAAAATTTACGACTCGATATCAGCCTTAAAAAACCTCTCGGTAAAAGCGCTCAAATCAGTATCGGACCGGGCGCCATCCTCCGATCCAACCCATATGGTGATGATAACGATAGTGACAGTCGGTTTATTCCAGCCATCACCTACATCGGCGAGCGATTACAGATTCTCGGGCCACGTTTTCAGTGGGGCCTGACTGGCAGCGGTAAACTGCGCCTCGCACTGGCAGGCCAGTACCGTTTCGCGGCTTATGAAGAGGGCGACAGCCCCTTGTTGACCGGTATGCATGACCGTGACAGTACGTTAATGGCGGGGCTTGCACTGCAAATTGAATTGCCAGCAGCCATCGACTTAAAACTGAGCCACCAGCTCGATACTCTGGATAGAATCGGTGGGACAATCAGCGCCATTCACCTCAGTAAAAAACTGCAATACGGCAGTCTGACGCTAACACCCAAAATGGGTTTCAAGCATTTTGCATCCAGCCTTTCAAATTATGAGTACGGCGTAACCGAGCTGGAGGCGACTGCAGAGCGCCCGGCCTATTCACCCGGCAGCACGACCAATACGGAAGCCGGGGTCAGACTGTTTATCGAGTTGAGCCGTGACTGGCTGTTACTGGCTGATATCAATATCGAACAATTTGACGACGCCATTACAGATAGCCCCATTATTGAAAAGGATTCTGTGGTAAAGGGATTTGCCGCAATCAGCTATGTATTCTGAACCGGACTGTTTATAGACCTGTTTACAACAATCGATCAAACATTGATGAATTTAACCAGTCTTAGGGAGCCCATGGCTTGTTGCACTATTGACCAGCAACCCCTTAAATACCAACTACACTGCCCCCATATTTTTTACCTGTCCATTTTTTATTGAATGCGTTAGGGGTTTAATAAAAAAATATCAAAACCGGTGTAATTACATAGGAGCTTTTATATTGATAAAACAATAATGGATTGGATGATCGCATTTGCTAAGGTTAGCATTTGGCCTGAACTTTTAATCTTTCTTACAACGTTAAGGGAGCTGAATCATGGCTATAATCTGGAATACATCCAGGTCATTCAACCCCAGTTTCTTCAGTTTGTGCGGGAGAGCGCACGATCGCTCGTAAAGCATATTCGCCATTTATCAGCTTGGTAGCAATAGAGCTTCCCAGGTATCCAGCGGCACCAGCCAGAAATATTCTGCTCATGCCATCAGTTTGATGGCTAAATTGTAATCTCGTCACCACGTTTCATGATGTGGCACTCAACACCCAACTTCTCCACTTCACGCTTGAACAATTGATCATCTGCCGGAGCAATATTTTTTATCCATAAAAAGGGGACATTGTAATGACAAGGTATTACCACTCTGGGCGCCACGATCTTAACAGCTTCAAGTGCATCGGCCACGTCCATTGTCCAGGTATTATTCCCGAGCCCACCGATAGGCAGCATCAGTACATCCGGCTTCAATCCCGCCCATTCCTTTTGTAAAATCGAATCGCCCAGGTTGACAAGGGTTTTACCATTCAGTGTAATTTTAAAACCGGTAGAGCCGATACCAACCCGCTCTCCTGGCCCGGGTTGCTTTCTGATCCTGAACCACAG
Organism: Gammaproteobacteria bacterium; assembly: GCA_024763185.1. Lineage (GTDB taxonomy): Bacteria > Pseudomonadota > Gammaproteobacteria > JACNJF01. The sequence continues at coordinate 2,975 of JANTFY010000295.1, forward strand.
AATTGGCACACTGATCGGACCATGCACGGTTCTTAGCGC
>JANTFY010000296.1 GCA_024763185.1 Gammaproteobacteria bacterium
AACAGTACCTGACCCACCGTATTACGGATGCCAATCGCTTTTATTTTGTAACCACCCGGGCTCTACAACGCAACCAGGGGCTGACTATCGTTGCCAGTTGGCCCAAAGGCATCATCGAAGAACCCAGTGAACAACAAAAACAGGCTTTATTCATCCAGGATAATAAACACCAACTGATCGCCGTGGCTGGCTTGTTACTGGTTTTGGCCTACTACGTGGTGGTTTGGCTTAAGGTCGGCAAGGATCCGCAACAGGGGGTAATCATACCCCGTTACAAGGCTCCACAAGGGTTTTCGCCCGCTTCGATGCGTTACATCCACAATATGAAGTATGACAACAGCTGCTTCACCACGGCCCTGGTCAACCTGACCCTGAAGGGCGCCATCAGCATTGATCAAACAGAATCCTCACTGCTAAAAAAGGGTAGCTTTGTGGTCAAAAAAGAAAATCGCCCCGGGGTTCAGCTCGCTGCCGGTGAAGATGCCATTTTAAAAGCCCTGTTCCAACAATCGGATGAAATAACCCTGACCCAAAAAGAACACAAACGCATAGGCAAGGCCATGCAGCAACACCGTGTATCGCTGAGTAATGATTACGAAAAATTATATTTCCTGACCAACAAAAAGTATTTTATGCCGGCTTTGTTGTTAAGCGTCGCGTCCCTGGTGTATGCCATTATCAGCATCCCCGATCAGCAAACTACCACAGCTACCCTGTTCCTGACGCTCTTCAGTTTCATACCCTTTATCGTAATCGGAATGACAATTAAACGCTTTATCAAGCGACGCAACAAAACCCTGTCGATACTCAACCTGGCCCTACAGTCGGCTTTTTTCGGCTTCTTTTTCTTTTCGCTGGCAGACCTGGCCTCGGAACTATTATCCCAGCTTTCTTCAGTGGCCTGGCCCATTGTAATCAGTGCCTACCTGCTGATTGCCATCAATTTCCTGTTCGAGCAATGGCTCAAAGCCCCAACCCTGGCGGGACGCAAACTGCTGGACAAGATCGAGGGACTGAAACGCTATCTGAACGTGGCGGAATCCGATGAAATCGAATTGGCTGGCGAACCCAAGTTCAGCAGCGATATCTATGAACAATTTCTACCCTATGCCATTGCCCTGGATGTTGACCACGCCTGGTCCAGACGCCTCGATAATGCAATCGCCGCGGGTGTTGTCGAGAGCACTTATCATCCGCGTGGCTTTCGCTATTACCACGCCGGCCTGGGTATGACAGATTTTTCCAGCTCCTTGTCCAACAGCCTGGACACCGCCATCAGTTCCTCATCAACGGCACCCGGTTCTTCTTCCGGGTCTTCCGGTGGCTCTTCCGGCGGTGGCGGTGGCGGTGGCGGCGGCGGAGGCTGGTAACGATCCACCCGCAAAATGCATGGCTGAATCGATGGCACAGTCTATATACTGTGCCCATTTAATTCGCGGAATCCTTAAACATGTCAGAATCAATAAACCGGGTCGCTGTGTATTCCAGTGCCCAACGAATCACACATTGGCTGCTTGCACTCGGCATACTTTTTGAGATTGCCAGCGCATGGCTGATTCAACATTCCGACGTGGATATTCTGGCCTGGTCCGACTGGCACAGCATGATCGGACAGGCGTTGGTGCTGGTGCTGGCATTCCGCGTATTTCTTCTGTTTATTAACGGTTCCGGTCATTGGCGTTTGTTGTGGCCAACTCGAGGACAGCGTCATATCGTTTTTCAGACCTTGAAATTCTATGCCTCCCTGGGCCGCCTGCCCTGCCCTGACTGGTTTGCTTTTAACCCGGTATGGCAACCCATCTACCTGCTGATGATTGTGTTGATGTGGCTGGCCACGATCAGTGGTTTGCTGACCGGCAGTTATTTGTTTTTGTTCGGCAGCTCCATGAGCGAACTGCACGGCCTGCTTTCCTACAGCCTGTTTTACCTGATTTTGGCTCACGTGGTTTTTGCCATTGTGCACGATGTTAAAGGCAATGGCGCGCAGATATCGGCCATGTTAAACGGTTACAAGTTTTTCCAGAGCAAACCGGGGCCAGCGTCAACGGAACCACACAGTGTTTCACTCGACAGCCTGTTGAAAAAATAACGACAAAAAGGAACTCAAACCATGCATGAATTTGAACAGTTAAACCAGATCCTGATCCTGCTGTTTTTTTCTGTCCTTAGCGTGGCATTGTTTCGCAGAATAAACCTGCCCTCGGTACTGGGTTACTTGCTGGTGGGCATGCTGGCCGGCAACCATGCCTTTAACCTGATCCCGGAATCTACAGCGATTGAACAGATCGCCGAAATCGGCGTCGTCTTCCTGCTCTTCACGATTGGCCTCGAGGTATCCATACCCAGGCTGATGTCCATGAAAGGCATCGTGTTCGGTATTGGAACCACGCAGGTGCTCATCTCCACCCTGAGCATGATAGGCCTTGGCCTGTTACTGGGTTATTCGTGGCAGATTTCCTTTGCCGTCGGTGGCGCGCTGGCATTGTCTTCCACGGCCATAGTGGTCAAACAGCTGACCGAGCAACACGAGCTGCACAGCCGACACGGTCATGTCGCGCTGGGCGTCCTGCTGTTCCAGGACCTGGCTGTGGTACCTTTTCTGGTATTGATCCCGATTTTTGCGTCACCGGAAAGTGGCAGTTTATGGCTACCCATCAGTCTGGCACTGGGCAAGGCCGTCATCGCCTTTGCCATTATTTACGTCGTCGGCACCTATCTGATCCGGCCCATCACCCATTGGGTTTCTTCCACCTACTCTTCCGAACTGTTCACCCTGTTCATTTTGCTGGTGGCCCTTCTGGCGGCCTGGCTAACATTTGAACTTGGCCTGTCCCTGGCCATGGGAGCCTTTCTGGCCGGTATCATGCTGGCAGAAACCGAATACCAACATCACGTACAAACAGAGATTCGGCCGTTTCGTGACGTGCTGATGGGGTTGTTTTTCATCTCGGTCGGCACCCAGTTCAACTGGCAGATCGTGCT
>JANTFY010000297.1 GCA_024763185.1 Gammaproteobacteria bacterium
TGTGTATGTTGATCCATTATTTCACTCTCCGTAATCCATGTGATTTATGCAGTGTCATGTCAGAGGAATGTCTTTCCAGTAATTGTTTTAAGCGGTTGCGCGCGCGGCATAAGCGGCTCATGACGGTGCCGATGGGAATGTCCAGGGTGTGCGAAACTTCTTCGTATGAAAACTCCATCAGATCCACCAGGGTGATGACATTGCGGTGTTTTTCGCCCAGGCAGGCGATAGACTGACGTACCAGCCGAGAGGTGTCCTCCGAGCTTAAATGATGATTTGGGCCACTGTCGTCGGCAAATTCGAAATCATCGACATCCTGCATGTCCTTTTGGCGGCGTAACCAGTCGCGGTAACAATTCAGCATGATGCGACAGGTCCAGGCATTCAATTTGCTTTCATCTTTTAAACTGTTCAGGGATGAAAAGGCCTTTTGCAGGGCATCCTGTACCAGGTCATCGGCAAGCATGGCATCACCGGTCCAGGAATAGGCCAGCTTATAAAAGCGTTGGCGATTGGCGCACAATTCGCGGGTCAGTTGTTTGTTTCTTTGTCTGTTTTTGAACATGGCTTTTTAATGGTTACTTAGTTATGAGTCGATGCATACCGGGTTTATTCCAATTTTAACGCATTAAACCCTTTAAAATTTTGGCTGTGTTTACAAGGTTTAGGCGTTTTTCTCAATCGATAAAACGCAATGAAAAATCAATGGCCTTCACGTGTTTGGTCAGGGCGCCGATAGAAATAAAATTGACGCCGGTGCGTGCCACTTCAAGGATATTCTGTTCAGTGATGTTGCCGGAGGCCTCCAGTTCGAGCTGCCCATTGGCAAGGATTACTGCCTGCTGAAGCATGGGGATGGAAAAATTATCCAGTAACACTCGATCGACCTTTGCCTCCAGTGCCTGCTGTAATTGTTCCAGGCTTTCCACCTCGACTTCAAGCAATACTGCATTATTGATTTCACGCGCCCGTTGGCAGGCTTGAGCCATGCTGCCGGCCGCGGCCAGATGGTTTTCTTTCAGCAAAAAGGCATCATACAGTCCTGTACGATGGTTTTTCCCGCCCCCGCAACTGACCGCGTATTTCTGCGCCAGGCGGAGTCCGGGAATGGTTTTGCGGGTGTCCAGAATTTTACAGTTGGTTTCGCTGATCAGGTTTTGATAAAAAGCGGTCACGGTCGCCGTTGCTGACAAGGTCTGTAAAAAATTTATGGCGGTGCGTTCGGCGCTTAAAATGGCACGGGCATTGCCATTTATTTCGCAAACGATCTGGTCAGCTTCCAGTTTATCGCCATCATCAGCCAGCCAGTGAATGTGAATGGTCGGATCGAGTTGCAGAAATGCCTCAGAAAACCACTCACTTCCACACAGTACGGCGGATTCTCGGCACAGCAGGCGAACCTCGAGTTGGGTGTCAGGGTCAATCAGCATGGCGGTCAGGTCGCCATCGCCCAGATCCTCTTTCAGTGCGCGCGTTATTTCCTCGCTTATGTTTTGCATCATCTGTTTCATAAGTAAATTATGATATTTGGATATTTATTTACTTGATTTAAAAAGGGTTTTTGGGTTGACAATAAAATATAAAGCGGTATTGTTTGCGCCCATAATTATTATAAATTAATCAAAAATCGTTCTAACCACTAAAAAGTGGCCCAAGTTTAGGAGTATTATCTTGTTTAACACCAATCACCCCCTATTAAAAACTGCCGTCGCAGCTATTTTCAGCCTGAGTGCAGCCGTCAGTAGCGCCGATGTAACGCGCTCTTTAGCGATTCCTTCCGGTACGCCAAGTGCTGACGAGATTATGGATCAGGTCTTTTATGTCAATCATTTTTATGCGTTTGATAATTACGGCATCGGTAAAAAAGGGAAAAAAATTACCGTGCTCGTCAACAAGTCATCCGGTAAAAAACCCACCACTATTACACTGGAACGTTATCTCAATAATAACTACGATGACGATGATACGGTAAAGGCGAAAGATCTGGCGATATTTCGTTCCGGTAAGCTGCGCGGTACCGGCATGCTGATTACCGATTTCGATGAGGCCGGCAAGAGCCAGTCCTACGCGATCTGGATACCGTCACTGCGTAAAATTCGCCGTTTTGCGGAGCCGGCACATGATGATGCCTGGGGTGGAACCGATTTTACTTTTGGTGATGTAACCCTGCGTAAGCCAGACAACGAAACCCACGAATTACTCGGTACGGAAACGTTCAGCGGCTGCCTGGGTTCGGTGACTCTGGCGGATAATGAAAAGAACAAGTACACGCGTAATTTGCCCGAGGCATCCTGTGAACCGGACGGAAAGCAGGTTTATAAAGTAAAAAGTACCACCAAGTTTGAAAACTGGTGGTATGACTATCGCATCAGTTATATCGACACCTCTTCCTTTGCTGATTACCGTACCGATTTTTATAAAGACGGCAAGCACATCAAGGTCATTGACCGTGACTGGCGCCCTGTTGAAAACCCTTCCGACCCGAGAATGGTGGTTTGGGGTTACTGGTACGGCAAAACTTTCGCCACTGACCACGAAACCTGGGCCGTTATTCCACCCGAAGTGGTTACCTATAACGACAGCAGCAAAAAGCAAAAGCTGTGGACTGAAAAGACGTTACGTAAGATTCGTCGATAGTATTCTTTGGCTACCGGATAAATCATTATCCGGTAGTTTTCGAAATACACTATAAAAAAACTGAATTAACCCCCCTAGAGGATTGACTAATGTTTAAACCAAGACTACTCGCGCAGGCTGTGGCTTTAGCCCTGATTTTGCCTGGCGTTGCAACTGCCGAATTTGAAATCAGCGGCGAAGCAAAAATTGAAGCCTCCGTGTTTACCTCCGATGGTCGTGTCACCGGAGCCGAAGAAGACCATGAAGCCGGTGACGCCATGAAAGTGGAGCCCAGTATCAAGTTGTTTATCAACTCTGATGTGGGTGAAGAGTCGGCCTTTCATGC
>JANTFY010000298.1 GCA_024763185.1 Gammaproteobacteria bacterium
CCGCTGGCCCATCCGCAACGCGCGCTGAAACGACGCAACCGCGTGTTAAAGGTGATGCTGGATGATCAGCAGCTATCTGAGAATGAGTACCAGACACTGATCAATAAGCCACTCGGTGTGGTAAAAAAGTTACCCTCGGTGAATCCTTTTCCGGCTTACCTGGACCTGGTCAAAAAACAGCTGAAAAAGAATTATTCAGCAGATGACCTGGCGGAAAAAGGGTTGTCCATTTTCAGTGCTTTTGATCCACTCAAGCAGCGTCAACTGGAACAGGGCCTTAAAAACGGACTGCAACGTTTTGAAAACAAGGAAATACAGACCGCCGTGGTAGTAGCCGATTACCTGGATGGTGACCTGCTTGCGATGGTGGGGGACCGCGACACCGATTTTCCCGGTTATAACCGCGCTATTCACGCCCAACGCCCGATTGGTTCATTGATTAAACCGATTGTGCTTTACGGTCTGCTCACTCATGGCAAAACACTGGCCACCCGGGTGGAAGACCGGCCCATTCGCATCAAGCAATCGAATGACCAGATCTGGTCGCCGCAAAACTATGATAAAAAACTACACGGCGAAATGACCCTGTACCAGGCTTTTGTCAATTCCTATAACCTGCCGTTTGTTCACCTTGGGGTGGAAAACAATGGCCTCAAGGTGTTGACCGATAACCTTGAAAAAATTCAATTACTGCGTCAACAGATCATCTATCCTTCGATACTGCTTGGGGCAACGGTAATGACGCCGTTTGAAGTTGCGCAAATGTACCAGGTTATTGCCAACTCCGGTTATTTCACCCCGCTCACCACCATCCGCGAGGTTATGGATAAAGAAAACCAGGTTTTGACCCGTGTTCCCTTATATTCTGCCGAGGTGTTTGATCGTCAGGCCATGATCCAGGTGCAGCGCGCCTTGATCGGGGTGACCGAGGAGGGTACCGCGAGCTACCTGAAATCACGCTACAAACAAAAAACGTTTGCCGGTAAAACGGGCACCACCAACGATCTGCGCGATTCCTGGTTTGCTGGTTTCTCAGACCGTTACCTCACGGTAGTGTGGCTGGGTGATGATGAAAATAATCCGATTGATTTAACCGGCTCGTCCGGGGCGCTCAGGGTATGGGCCGATATTATGGATGAAATGAATGACCAGTCGATTAAGTTGGGGGCTGACCCGCAACTGGAATGGCATTATATTAATCGCCTGACCGGTGGTAAAACCGGTGAGCACTGTGAAGACAGTGTGTTATTGCCTTTCACCCGGGGCACCCAACCTGATTTCAGTACAGACTGTAATGCTAATTATATTGAGAGGGGTATATTGTGGCTGCAACAACAATTTTAAAAAAACTGTCTGGCATCCTTTTGTTGTCTTTCATCCTGTTAACGGCCTGTACCACACCCAAGCCTGTGCTGCGTACCGATGTTTATCATGCTGCTGAACCCGAACAAAAAACAGCCCCGGCATTGAATGCCCTGCAATTGAAAGCATTACAGTTGATGAACCAGCAGCAATACGATAACGCCATTCAGTATTTACAACGCGCTATCAAAGTGGAACCACGTAACCCGTTAAACTGGCATTACCTGGCGCAGAATTACTGGCACAAGAAAGATTTTTCCAATTGCAGGGCGATGATTAAACGTGCGATATCTTACAGTCAGTTCGATGAAGATTTGATGCGTGCCAATCAAACATTGTTGCAGCAATGCTCGCCCTGAACGATTCCGGTTTGAGTCTCATTTTCTTTTTTTTCGCATGACGATTTATCCATGGCCAAGTTAGCATCCGAACTCAGCGTCAGGGAGGTGTTGGGTGAAGGAGGAATCATTGAAGAATTCATTCCCGGCTTTCAACCCCGTGAAAGTCAACTGGCCATGGCAGAACTGGTTGCTGCAGCCATTTCTGAGCAACAGCATTACGCCATAGAAGCCAGTACCGGCATCGGCAAGTCCTTTGCCTACCTGGTGCCGGCATTTCTCAGCGACAGCAAGGTGGTGATATCAACCGGTACTAAAAACCTGCAGGACCAGTTGTTTAACAAGGACATACCGTTAATCAACAAAACCATTCTTTCCGGAAAAAAAGTCGCCTTGCTTAAGGGCCGTGCCAATTACTGCTGTCTGCATCGTATCTCCAAATATCGTCAACAGCGGCGTTTTCAAACACGTCATATGGCCCAGCTGTTTGACGCCCTGAGCGAATGGTCACAGACCTCGCAAAGTGGAGATATCAGTGAATTTGCCGATTTGCCGGAGAATGACAGCCTGTGGTTTTATGCCACCTCCAATGCGGATAATTGTCTGGGTGGCGACTGCCCGGAGTTTAACGACTGTTTCGTCGTTAAGGCCCGGCGCAAGGCGCAGGAAGCGGATGTGATTGTCATCAATCACCACCTGTTCTTTTCCGACCAGGCCTTAAAAAAGGATGGCTTTGGAGAACTCCTGCCGGATGTCGACGTGCTGATTTTTGATGAGGCCCATCAATTACCGGATATCGCCGCCCATTTTTTCAGCAGCAGCCTGACCAAACGACAGCTGGACATGCTGGCCAAAGATATCATCGATGCCCAGGTCAGCGAAGCTCGCGAAAGCAAGGAGATTCAGGATGCTTGTCATAAATTCCAGAAATCCGTGGATGATTTTCGCCTCATTCTTGGGCGTTTCAGCAGCCGTGGCGAATGGCGACACATAGAACACGCCCCGATGGTCAAACAGGGGCTTGTGGATATCGACGAAACCTACCAGTCTTTGCACGATCAACTCGAGGCCATCAAGGCCCGGGGCAAGGATCTGGCATCGTGTTTCAGTCGCCTTGAAGCGGTTAAACAAACCCTGTCTGATTTTCTTAATACCGATGAATCCAGGGTCAGCTGGTATGAATGGAATGATCGCAGCTTCCGCCTGATGATATCTCCGGTAGAAATCTCTGAGCAGTTTCGCAATCAGCTCGACA
>JANTFY010000299.1 GCA_024763185.1 Gammaproteobacteria bacterium
CTCGATTCCAAGGGTGTCGGCAAATTGATGAAACTCGCGATACAGTGGGGCAGGGAGGTCAAGCCAGACATGTCCTTCGGTATCTGTGGAGAACACGGCGGACACCCGGCTTCTATTGACTTCTGTCACCAGGCCGGACTCAACTACGTTTCCTGTTCAGCCCCCCGTGTACCGGTTGCAAGACTGGCGGCAGCGCACGCGGCTTTAAAACACCCATCCAAATAGACTGAGAAAGCGGCAAACCTTTTCGACCAGGTCCAAGGAAGGACTAAGGGTTGACCTTAGGAGAACTTAACAAGCTGAAAAAAGCCTGGAAAGCCGCCAAATAACGGCTTTGTCTTAATGTGTATCAGATGCCAGAAAAGGCTCAGACTGTTGTTATCTTTATCTATCCCATGCATATCCTAAATGGGCTGCAACAGTGGCTAAGCGCTTATCTAGAGTCCGCATTTTAGTATCGGGACTTAAGGCGACAGAGGATAAAAGTAATACATCAATATAGCCAATGCCTTTTCCCATCAGGTTATTATTTTCAATAAAATACAGTGCTTCTTCATGATTCACACTGGGTAAGCTTAATAAACTTTGCCAAAGCTTTAACAGTTGAGAACGATTCCTTAAGTTTGCACTGGCTAATTCTCCACTAATCAGTGGATGTATGGCTACACGGTTTTACTGCAGTAACTTCTTGAGAGTCTGGCAATCGTTGCGCAGGTGATCAATCCAGACGGATGAGTCGACCAGTATCATGTATTGCTCTGACGACGGGGAATATCTTTCAACTGCTTTTCAGTACCCCCTAACTGAGAAAGCCGTTTGGCACTTTCACGTTGGATCAGGGCTTTGAGGCTTTCACGTACTAGCGCGGTTTTTTCCTTTACACCGGTAAGTCGTACAGCCTCCTCAAAAAGTTGGTCGTCGATATTTAACGTGGTTCGCCTAGTATTGTCCTTTAGGCATACATATGATGCCTGTCAATGTCATGTATTAATCCTGTTAGGACAGCTTATTAGCTATTCAACATAAGTTATTAGCCTGGGTATGGGAGGCTGCCTATACTGGTTCTTTTGTTTGATTCCTAACCCTCATGTCTGAAGAACAACGCGATAAAGCCCTCCAATATCATCGCTACCCCAGGCCTGGCAAACTGCGCATTGATGCCACGGTTCCGCTGACCACTCAAAATGACCTGGCGTTGGCCTATTCACCAGGTGTTGCTTATGCCTGTGATGAAATCAAACAGGATCCGTTAACCAGTGGTGACTATACCGCGCGCAGTAACCTGGTCGGGGTGATCACCAATGGCACTGCAGTGCTGGGGCTGGGCGCCATCGGCCCGCTCGCATCCAAGCCGGTGATGGAGGGCAAGGCCGTGCTGTTCAAAAAGTTTGCCGATATTGATGTGTTTGATATCGAGATCGATGAAGCGGATCCCATGACCTTGGCGCAGACCATAGAACGTCTGCAACCCACCTTTGGGGGGATCAACCTGGAAGATATCAAGGCACCGGACTGTTTTGTCATTGAGGAATACCTGCGTGAACAGATGTCGATTCCGGTGTTTCATGATGATCAGCATGGAACGGCCATCGTCGTGGCAGCGGCCTTGACCAGTGCGCTGGATATCGTCGGTAAATCACTGGACCAGATCCAACTGGTTGCCTGTGGGGCGGGTGCCGCGGCACTGGCCTGCCTAAACCTGCTGGTTTCCATGGGGCTGAAAAAAGACAACATAATCGTCACGGATCTTGCCGGGGTGGTGTATCAGGGGCGAACCCGGGATATGGACCCGTACAAGCAACGTTATGCGATTGATACCGACAAACGCAGCTTGGCTGATGCGATCAACGGTTGCGATGTGTTTCTGGGGCTGTCCGCGGCCCATGTATTAAAACCTGAGTTATTGAAGCGTATGGCATCCGATCCTATTGTTTTCGCGCTGGCCAATCCCGATCCGGAAATCACACCGGATCAGGCACACCGGGTGCGTGATGACCTGATTATTGCTACCGGCCGTTCCGATTACCCCAACCAGGTTAACAATGTTTTATGTTTTCCGTTCCTGTTTCGCGGTGCGCTGGACGTGGGCGCCACCGAAATCAACCAGTCCATGAAGGTGGCCTGTGTGCAGGCGATTTCGCGCCTGGCGAAAGCCGGTGCCAGTGATGAAGTCAGCTCAGTATATTCAGATGAAACTTTAACTTATGGCCCTAACTATTTGATACCAAAGCCTTTTGATCCTCGATTGATCATAGAAATTGCACCAGCCGTGGCGCAGGCGGCGATGGACAGTGGCGTGGCAAGTCGGCCGCTGCCAAGTCTTCAGGATTACCGTGACCGGTTAATGAATTTTGTCTATAGCTCGGGCCTGATCATGAAACCGGTTTTTGAACTGGCGCGTAACAGTAACTGTCGCGTGGCTTTTGCCGAGGGTGATAGCCTGCGTGTACTTCAAGCCGTGGAAACCATGGTGCAGGATAAAAGTGCTTTTCCGTTGTTGCTGGGTCGACCGGACATTATCAAGGGTTACATTCGAGACTATGGCCTGACCATGCGCGAAGGCATTGATTTTGAGATTATTTACGATGTCGATATTGAGCGCTACGCCGATAGTTATCACCGGCTCATGCAACGACGCGGTATTACCCGGCATGATGCCTTTTCCCTGGTCCGTTCCGATACCACCCTGCAGGCGGCCCTGATGGTGAAAACCGGCGATGCCGATACCCTGATCTGTGGTTCAGTCGGGCAATTTCATAAACATTTAAATCGCCTGACCGAGGTGTCTGGACAGTCGTATGCCGATCAGCACTTGTCAGCTTTGAATATTCATATCCTGAATTCTGCGACACTGTTTGTGTGTGATACCCAGGTGACGGTTGAGCCTGATGCCGAGCAGATCGCCCGCATGACCATCGATAGCGCTCGTGAGGTCAGGCGGCTTGGGCTGGT
>JANTFY010000300.1 GCA_024763185.1 Gammaproteobacteria bacterium
CTGATTTCCCGTTATTGATTGACATCAATGGCGATGGAGTCATTCCTGCATCTTCGCTCGATATTATTCGCGAACATATTAACAATTATAATTTCGCCTTGTATCGGCTTGACGGTGAAGTGGAAGATCATTTGTCGGTGCTTAAAAATATTGGCAGACAGCTGGGGCTGAAGGAACTGGATAAAAACCTGTGCGCACGGGAAGACCGTATAACCAAACTGACGGTCAAGGATCAGCAGCGTGCCCATTCCTATATTCCTTATAGTAATAAGGCCATCGGATGGCATACAGATGGTTATTACAATCCCATGCATCAACGGGTGCTTGCCATGATATTGCATTGTGAACAACCGGCAGCACAGGGCGGCGTCAATGAACTGCTCGATCCGGACATGGTGTACATTCATCTGCGCAATGAAAATCCTGCTTTTATCAAGGCACTGTCGCAAACGCAGGTGATGTGTATCCCCGAGAATGTTGAAAACGGCAAGCTGATTCGACCACAGACCTGCAGTGCCGTCTTTATGAAAGAAGACGGACAGGATCAAGCCCCTGTGCTTGCCATGAGATTTAGCAAACGCAAACACAATATAATATGGTCAGAGGATGCGCTGACGCAGGAAGCACTGGATTGCCTGTTTAAATATCTGGAGTCTGATTCCCCCTATCAGGTAACTTACCGCTTGAAAGCGGGCGAAGGGGTCATAAATAATAATGTATTACATACGCGTAGTGCATTTACAGACAGTGATGAACAAAAACGTGTTTATTACCGGGCGCGTTATTACAACCGTATCCATATACATTAGAGGTTTATTTATGCTGTGGTTAAGTGAAGTTTTGCTTCAACACTCTGAAGTGGAATCATTTTTAGACTTGGAAGACGTGATCAGGCAACGTGCTGCCGCGGGAGAGCGTTTCTTCCGCATGGACATCAAGCCGCCATTTGCCGATACACCGGCAGACTGGGAAGACCGGCTTGAAGCCGTGTTTACGGCCGTTCGCTAAGAGCCAATCATTATGATGTACTGGCAAGAGGATGAAGGCAAAGGCGATGGAGTGGAAATTCCAGAGGATGTTGTAGACCTGCTGTTCAAGATCAGTTGCAAAACCCTGCCGCTGGATCACGGTTATGCCCTGTCTCAACAGATTCAACACTATCTGCCGTGGCTGGCGGATGAACCGAAAGCGGCCATTCACCAAATTCACGTGGCCGAGTCTGCCAACGGCTGGATGCGGCCGGATGATCCTGAGTCCGAGGTATTATGTGTTTCCAGGCGTACCAAAATGAGTCTCAGGCTGCCAAGCTCGCGGCTGGACGATGCCAAGGCATTAATGGGTAAAACGCTGGATATCGATGGGCATGAATTAACCGTGGGTGACTTTACCACCAAAAAACTCAGCAAACTGACCACTATATTTGCCCGCTACGTGGATACCGGTGGGCTGGAAGATGAAAACCAGTTTCTCGAAAGCATGGCGCAGCAATTGGGTGACAAGGGTATCCGCATCAAGAAAATGATGAGTGGTCGTTTGTTGACCCATCGCACTGATCAGGGTGACATTCTAACCCGCAAACTCATGCTCAGCGATCTCGAGGTCAAGGAATCGTTCCTGTTACAAGAGCAGGGCATAGGCGACAAGCAATTACTCGGCATGGGCATTTTTATGCCGCATAAAGGCATTGACGCGGTTAATAAAAAACAGGAGTAAGCGTTTCCTGCTAGGCCTATAACCAATGGGATAAGTGACTTTTCCAGCAAATTATGCAAAATAAGCGCCCGTTAATTTTTCATTTTTACTAAAAACAAGATTGAGGCAGAGATTATGGCGCTTGAGTCCGTTGAAAGAACAGAAAATGGTTACCTGGTTAATTCCAATGACTGGAATGAAGAAATTGCAGCAGAACTGTTTGCAGAAGAGGAAATTGAACCGACCCAGGAACACTGGGATGTCGTTAAATATGTTCGCGAGCAGACGCTCAACGGTGACGAACCCAACGAGCGTGGCATCATGAAAGAAATGAGCAAGCTGTGGGGCCGTAAAGTCAAATCCAAGGAAATGTACGAAATGTTTCCTGGCATGCCATCCAAGCAGGGACTGAAAATTGGTGGTTGCCCGCAAAGTACCCGTAAAGGCGGATACTAATCGACAAACCGATTATATAGCAGAGGTAATGCGCTTAAATTACCTCTCTACCACCATGGTGATAGTGACGGAATAGGGTTTATCCCTTATATTTCCACCCACTAAATTTTTATTTCCAGTGATATTCTGGAGCTACAACTTGCACATTGTGCTGAGGAAAAGTTATGAGCGATAAAGCAGCAAAAATTCAGGAACTGATCGACATGCAGAAAAAATTCATTGCATACGAGCAGAAAAATGGCGTGAACTTCAAGGATTACTTCACACCTGAAGCCGGCCATGAACTCGACGGTTACCGTCAGACTTACATGGAAAAGGCGATGGAACTGGTTGACATGGCCCATGCAGAAAAAGGTTCACACCGTTAAGTTCTGCTGAACCATCAGATTAAAAAAGCCGCTTTTTAGCGGCTTTTTTTATGCATGGCATTCATTCAAGTATGAATTAAATATCCACCCAGCGACGGACCAGGTTGTTAAACGTGGCGCTGACCTTGCGCGTCGCTTCGGAGTCGGGCAACTCCTTGAACAGGCTTTCCCGCGCTTGATTAAGTTCATACAGCATTTCACGCTTTTGTGGATCTCGAATGGTACTTTGTGCCCAGGTCACGGCTACCAGTCTGGTACCTTTTGTAACCGGCGCCACGTAATGCCTACTGTGAGAGGGGTAGATCACGGCCGACCCCGCCGCTAGTTTTATCGATCTTTCTCCATAGGTATCCTTGATCGTCAATTCACCGCCTTCATACTCATCCGGTTCCGAAAGAAAAATGGTGGTGGAAACATCGGTCCGATACAG
>JANTFY010000301.1 GCA_024763185.1 Gammaproteobacteria bacterium
ACAAAATTCCATGCCGACCAGCTTTGAGCCGGATCGAGAATATCAATCAGGAAATGTGGCGCCTTTTTCAGGGTCTCGCTATCGGGTTTCGCCGTGCCGATATCCATCTCGCGATATATCAAGGCTGAATCGACGCTGATGATTTCAAGCGGAAAGCGTTCACTCAGCTTTACCGCGAGATCGGTTTTTCCAGTCGCCGTGGCACCCATCAACAAAATGGCACGGGGTTTTTCAGGGTGCACGGTTGTCACTGTTTTTTTACTGTCCACGCAGAAACAGGCCGTCGAGTTGTTCCAGGCTGAGCTGTTTCCAGGTCGGGCGACCATGATTGCATTGACCGCTGCGCTCGGTCATCTCGATATCACGCAACAGGGCATTCATTTCATCGACGTTGAGCAAACGGTTGGCGCGCACCGAACCATGACAGGCCATGGTCGCCAGAATTTCGTTACTCGATTCCTGCACGCGTTGACTGTGGCCATGCTCACTCCAGTCACTGAGCACGTCCCGAACCAGTTTTTCAATATCCGCATGCTTGAGTAAGGCCGGCACCTCCCTGACGCGGATCTGCTCGTGACTGAGACGCTCCAGCTTAAGACCATAACGCGATAATTCCTGCGACTGGTTTTCCACCAGTTCGGCTTCTGACTGGCTGACGTTCAGTGTTATCGGCACCAACAGGGGCTGGCTGATTATCCCCTCCTGTTGTGCATGTTGTTTCATGCGTTCATACACAATGCGTTCATGGGCAGCATGCATATCCACCAACACCAGTCCGTGATCATTCTCTGACAGGATATAGATACCTTTTAACTGCGCCAGCGCGTAACCCAGGGGTGGCGCCCGGTTTTCAGTCTCTGCCGGGGCCAGGTCCGGATCGGCCAGCAGCCGGGCATAAGCGGCCACCTGTTCTTTCACCTGGGAAACGGGCCGGTGAAAATCAGTATAGGCAGTGGGCGCAGCGCCTGATTGAAAGTCGATTTGGCTTTGACTGATCGGTTCTATCGGGGCAGATGGCTGTGTTGCCGTATTTAAAGCAAATGCCGGGCTTTGAATTTGCTGCTCCGGTTGAATATCCGCCAATGCCTTATGCAGGCTGCGATATAAAAAATCATGGACCTGGCGAGAATTACGAAAACGCACCTCGTGTTTCTGTGGGTGTACATTGACATCCACCTGGCGTGGATCCAGGCCCAGATACAACACAAATGCCGGATGTCGACCATGAAACAACACATCCTGGTAGGCCTGTCGTATGGCATGACTGACAACCTTGTCGCGAATCATGCGCTGATTAACGAAGAAATACTGCATGTCCGCCTGGCTGCGAGAAAAAGTCGGCAGAGCCACCCAGCCGCTCAGGCTTAGGCCTTCAATCTGCGCATCGATGGTTACCAGGCTGCTGGCAAATTCCTTTCCACACAAGCGCGACAGGCGTTGCTGATAGTCGATATGTTGCGCATCGGTATTTAACTGGTAGACCGGCTTTTGATTATGAACCAGTCGCATGCTGACCGCAGGATTACTCAAGGCCAGGGTCTTGAACAGGGATTCAATATGTTTGAATTCGGTTTTTTCAGTGCGTAGAAATTTTTTACGCGCGGGTACGTTATAAAAAAGATCCCTGACCTCGATGGTGGTGCCCGCCTGCTGGCCACTGACGGGCTCCAGCTGCTGCCCGCTCCGGGCCTCCAGTTTCCAGCCATGTTCAGAATGTTCAGTCATCGAACTGACCGTTAAGCGGGAAACCGAAGCAATACTGGGCAGGGCTTCGCCGCGAAAACCCAGGCTGTTAATTGCTTCCAGATCTTCCAGGTTAAAGATCTTGCTGGTGGCATGCCTGGACAGGGCCAGTTCGATATCTTCTTTTTCGATACCACTGCCATTGTCGACAATGCGGATCAGCTTTAATCCGCCAGCCTCGATTTCGATAGCAATGGAAGTGGACCCGGCATCCAGACTGTTTTCCACCAGTTCCTTGACCACCGAGGCCGGTCTTTCCACCACCTCACCGGCAGCGATCTGATTAACAAGATGATTGGGTAATTGCTGGATTTTTGACACAGAAAAAGAGCTGAAAACAACGGCTTTTTACCTTATCAAAAAGTCGGCCCAGGTAGAACCGATTAATGCAGATGAGTTAGTTAAAAAATCGCCCTATAGTGGATTTGATCCAGTTGCCCGAATCTTTTTTCTGAATCACCGAGAGTTTATCCTTGACGATGGGCGCATAACTCTGGTCATCTTCCGCGATATGATTCAGCAGCCAGGTCTGCAATAACTCGCAAATATCTTTACCAACATCCTGGCCTTCAATAAACATGTCGTGCAGCTTGTTAATTTTGCTGGTAAAGGCTTCATGGGTGCGTTGATGCACATACAGGTATTCATAACCGGCCTCTTCCATCAGCGCTTCTTCAAAAGCGAAATGTGAATAGGTGTAATCAATCAGGGCATTGATCAGCTCGGCGATTTTTTCCTTTTGATAATCATCCTTCATGTCGATCAGGTTATTGATGTATTCGATGATGCGCTTGTGCTGACCATCGATGACATTGATGCCGATTTCCAGTTCACTGTTCCAGTTAATGTGCTGCATCAGCCAAAAACCTTTTTCAGACTGCGCGACAACCAACCGCCCTTGGAGGCATCGAGAATATTCATGTTTTCCTTAACAATCTGCGAATAATCATTGTCATCGTTGCGGATATGATTGATTAGCCAGGCTTTTAATGTATTGAGTAATTCCTCGGTGATATCCTCACCCATTTTATAACGCTGCATATAATCACCCACCCGTTTAACGAACAGCTGATGTACTTTTTTGTGGGCATTGATGAAAGGATAGCCCGCCTCTTCCATCAGGCTTTCCTCAAAAGTGAAATGTGACAAGGTGTAGTCAACCA
>JANTFY010000302.1 GCA_024763185.1 Gammaproteobacteria bacterium
CTTTTTAAAGTCATTGCAAGTCCATATGGCAGATACACCTTCGTGCCATATTGATTTATCTTGATGGAATACTTTCAGTCGAAGCCACGCAGGAAATTAAAGATACCGGATTGAGCCGGGCTTACATCATTGCTGAAGAAATTGAAAGTGATGCTGAAAAAACATCAAAAGAGCACTACAGGGAGGTAAATAAAAACTGCCCTGGGAGCAGTGCTGATCCCAGGGACAGTCGTATGATTCAGCTTATTTTGCCGGGGCAGGAGCCGGGGCAGGAGCTGGAGCGCCGTAAGGCATAGGACGACCATAAGGCATAGGAGGACGACCGTAAGGCATGGGAGGACGACCGTAAGGTGCTGGAGCGCCCATAGGAGCACCACCCATTTGTGGAGCTGCAGGAGGAGGAGCCATTGGGGCACCCATAGGAGCCATTGGAGCACCATAACCGTAAGGCATCATTGGACGACCATAAGGTCCACCGAAAGGTCCACCGTATGGGCCACCACCATAACGATACCAATCGTCATTGTTATCATCAAATTCGTCAGAGAATTCTTCCATCCAGTACATTGGAGACCATTCTGGCCAGTCATTACAATCATATTCCCAGGGCGGACAATCGTCTCCACTCCAGAAATCTGCATTGGCATTGAAAGAAAACATCAACAGGACGCTGACGTAGAAAGCACGTAATAAATGTAACATTTGTTTCCCCTTCTAATTAAGTTAAATGGTCAAAAAATTATACTATATTAATATTTGCTAATAAACAAAAATATGATTATCCGATTGATTAAATTGATCTGGATCAACCCGGTTTTATCAACCGGAACCTCATTCCACGCATCCAGGTCAGCCTCTGTTCAGGCTTTAGCCAGAATCGACAATTAAATACCGTTTTAACAAAATAATCCAGCAATCCATTAAAAACAGCGGGGAGAGTAACCTGGATAATTATTGTCCAATTGGATTAATTTCCTGCTTAATGCCTTTGGCCGTGCGCGAAATGGGATGATCGGCTTTTAAAGCCGGCGGCAACTCGTCCATTTTCTGAAGCGCCTGTTGCCGGTTGGCATAGCGTCCGTATAGTACCCCGTATATTTTTGCCCCCTTTTTAACAGCTGAATAGATCAGAATATTTTCCAGATCAATGCCTTTTCTGGCAAGCTGATTAAGATAGCGAGACAAGGCCTGTTCGGGATTGGCGGTACCCGTTAATGTCATAATCTGTATGCTGGATGATTGACTATCACTTTGTGACAACCACTCACCCAGCGCGGTTAGACGCTGCTGTAAGATTTCGAATTGCGGTTCCAATGTCGGAACTACAAAAGTCAAAGCCTTTTCCGCCTTTCTGGCGTCCGATGGAGCCATGGTGGCGTTTTCAGCTTGCAGGTTCGACGAGATAATATCGACGATAGAGGTCGTTTCACTTTCAGGCGTCAACATCCCTGTAGCAGTTGTCGATTCAGAAACCGATGGTTCGGCTATTTGTTGACTGGCCAGAGATTCAGGCATCTCTTTTTTCGATGGGGCCGATAACACGCTGGCAGTTTGCGTTTCGGCTTGATGACTGTCTGTTTTTGCCAAAGAGGGTAAAACAGGCTCAATCGATTTTTGTTCATTGCCCGGGTAAAACACGGCAATGCCGGCAACCACCATCACTATCAAAACGATTATGCCGTGAGGCAGATGATTTTCATGAAGCGATTTTTCTTTACAGGAAATTTCATCGGCATGTTGATCGAGCAAACGCTGCAAATCCGCAAACAGACCATTACTGCGTTTAATCAGTTTTTTTATTTTTCCTGAAAAACGGGGCCTCTCGGCCGATTTTTTACACATCCTCGACCCAATAAATGCAATGCTATCCTGCATGCTCATGGGTTTCAGTTCAACGCTGTTTATTTTCAGATCAAACTGATTGGCTAGATCGGCAAGCTGGGATAGTGCCGGTTGTGTGGAGCAAAGAATAAGCCCGATTTTTTTGCTCTTAGCGGTCCCGGACAGGTAATCAAACAACTGCATGGAGGTATCACTCAATGCAAATTCATACTGATCAATGATTAAAATAGAACCGGGCTCAATGGCGTTTAGCGTGTTCACCAGGCCGTCGCGTTGTGAAGCAATCACACCGGTAAGACTGTCGATACAGTTGCCATCCGCCTTAAACGACAGCAGATGCTTTTTAACGGTATGCAAGCGGGTATCGATAAATTGCCGGATTAAACGGGTTTTACCTACTCCGTTCACGCCATAAAGTACACACAGCGGAGAAGATGAACGGAATTGACGGGCCAGGTCTTCCAGAATATTTGCGCTTTGCCGGGTGATAAAAAAGGGCTGCTGTTCTGTTACTATGGCGGGCATAAATCTGTTTGGTTGATTATTTTTTATCATGCTGCTGTGAGCCGGATCCTGTGATATCTAGGCATGGCAGCGCGTTCCAATCGTCTAACTATATCAACATAAACAGAGTAACCAAAGACATATACCTATTGATTAAACGACATGATTGACCTGAACTATCTGCAACAACTCGAACAACTGGTTTCCACCACCACGGATGAGGTGTTAAATCCTTTTTTCATGCAAACCACTGCCGAACTCAAATCGGATGGAAGCCTCGTCACCGAAGCCGATTTGAACATGCAACAGGCTTTGGCCGGAAAACTGAAACAATTATTGCCGGAAATACGCATGCTGGGTGAAGAAATGCCTGCGACCGAACAGCAACAGGTTATTGAATCCGGTGAAGCCTATTGGTGCCTGGACCCACTGGATGGAACCAATAATTTTCATCACGGCGTTCCGTTATATGCCGTCTCGCTGGGGCTGGTGGTTAATAAAACCATGACACTGGGCATAGTTTACGACCCGATAAGACGGGAACTGTTTTCCGCACTT
>JANTFY010000303.1 GCA_024763185.1 Gammaproteobacteria bacterium
CTGACCAATCGCAGTGATCTGGGCTGTGTCTCGGCCTTCACCTACATGGGTGAAAACTTTCAGGTCAGTTATGATCTTGAGGCGCGTAACGTGGGCGGTTCGACCACACAAAACTACACCACGGCGAGCGGATTCGCCAAGTTGAACCTGGAAGCAGAATTGAATTACGGCGCCGTGGATTTAACCGGCCCCACGGATTTATCGGCACGATTGAATGTGGGTGCGCCGGCTATTAGTTTTGTAGCAGGGCTGGCAAACGATATCACCGATACCTTGGATCTTGGCCGCCTGGCTAGCGGGCCGGATGGTCCTTATGCGCTATCGGTGGGCATAGCGCCGGCGGATGATGATGGGGTCTTGCTGGACAGTTATAACCTGGATGTGACGGGCGGCGGTAATGATCATGGATTGATTCAATCGACACTGATCAATTACGGAAGAATCGCACCCGCCAATGCCCACGGCTCGGAACTGGTGCCTTTGACGATACCGTTAAAAGCCCAGTTTTATGACAGCCTGAGTGGCAGTTTTATTGGCGCCGCTATCGATAACTGCACACCTTATGATGCGCCCGCCAATATCAATCTGGCTGCAGCTACTTATACCGCACCGTTATCTGCAGCCGATCTGGCACTGACCGGGGCGGGTTTGTTAACGACCGGGTTGGCAAATTTCTCTATGCATGACAATGCCAGCTCGACAGTTGGGCCGGGCGTGACGGGAGATGTGATTTATACGATGACGGTTCCAGCCTACCTGCAGTACGACTGGGACGGGGATAACGTTTTTACCGATGATCCAACCGCAAAAGCCACCTTTGGCATCTTTGAGGGTAATTCTAAACAGATTTATTATCGCCAGATTTACCAGTAGGGAGAGGTTTTTTTATCCGGTTTTTTCATACACCATGCCGCGTGAACCGGTTGGGCGAGCAACAAAACCGAGTCTCTTGAAATAATTCTCCGCATCCTTGGCGGCAAACAGGTAGATGCGGCGAATATCATGACGTTCGCATTTATTTACCAGGATTCGGATAATCTGGCTGCCGACGCCCTGGTTCTGCCATTTGGGGGTGACCATCACGTCGTAGATGGTCGCATAAGCCACGCCGTCTGAAACCACACGGCCAAAACCGATCAATTCGTCATGTTCATACACGGAAACCACGGCAAAGCTGTTATGGATGGCTTTTTTCAACTCATCCGGGCTTAACTGCAGGCGTTCGTTCCAGCCGGTTGCAATGTATAAAGGGTAAAACTCGGTTTTAAAGGGTATTTTATCTTTGTATTCCATAACTTTGTTCAGCCCGTATTCATGATGCTTGATTTATGCTGCACTCGTCAGTGGTGATTAGGCACTGACAGTTGGCCCTTTAAGCCAATCGGGCAATGTCTTGATGAATTGCCTGAGCGGTTTATCCAGTTGACCTGCGGGTTATCCCGCAGGTCTGTTTTATTCCATTCTGCCCCAACTCGTCGTTATAATCCACGCCCTTATTTTTAGAAGAGATTAAAATGAGTATTACTTCGTTAGTCATGTTCCTGTTGATAGGGGCCATAGCCGGTTGGCTTGCCGGGTTGATCATGAAAGGAAAAGGTTCGGGCATACTGATCAACATGATCATCGGTGTGGCCGGGGCTTTTATCGGCGGCTGGGCATTCGATTTTATCGGTCTGTATTCAAACAGCTTGCTGGGTTCGCTGGCAACAGCCGTGTTTGGAGCGGTGGTTTTGTTGTTTATCGTTAAAAAAATTAAATGAAAACTGGGTGCCAGGATTAAGGCAGCACGATACCCTGGTTGATGCCATGGTTGGTTTTTCGATCGAATTCCTTTTCCAGCCGGTCATATTTATCCAGCACCGCCTGGGCAACTGCGCTGGCTTTGAGTTCCAGCTCTGAACACCGGTATTGTTGATCCAGCATCAGCAGTTTATTTTCCAGTTCAACGGCCGCAGCAATGCCATGATCCTTGTGTTGTTGCTCATGACGGAACAGGGCGTCGCGATAGGCCGCCCACTTTTCTTTCAGCGGCGTTGAGAGTTTATCCAGATCGCGGTGTTTGGGTAATGAATAGTGGATGTCGATGCTGACATTGACATCCGTTATTCGACACCAGGGACGGGATTCTATCCAGCGATAAGCCCAGTCGATTTCCCACTGGGTGGAAGCATGGTAGGGTTTGCCATCCACCCCGCGCGGTCCCCGTTGCTGAATACTTTGCCGAATCGATGGAGCGTCAAGCCCTGTCACCCAGTAAAAGTCGGTATGGATGTTCATCTGGGGGTCTGCAAAAACGCCTGGCGTAATCATCCATAGCAACAGCAGGGTAGAAAAGGTTTTAGCAGGTGTGAAGCTCACTTAATTCCAAAGTCGTCGGGGTTTGCAGTTTGGCTTTGATCTGGTAAGCCCTGAGGCCGAAAACGCCCTCGGTATCCTGGAATATTTCGATGCTGGTCATGCCGTCTTTCTTGACCAGTTGGTCGACAATGTCGAGAGCGTCGGGGTTTTGATTGTAAACCAGGATGCCATCGGGATGGGTTTCGATCAGCTCATCCAGCTGTTGTTTGTTATCGCAGTAGGTGATCGATTCATCCGCATCCAGTAGCGCAACCAGGCAACGGTTATCGAGCGCGATGGCCTTGCTCATGAGCGTGTTTGCGGTGCTGCGCTTGATCTTCATGATTAATGTACCGAGCAGTTGGCAGGATAGTCAGTATCTTCACTAAAAATCTGCTCGATATCAATCGAATCAAAATTGTACTGGGCGTTACAGAATTCACAGTGAATGCGGATGTCTCCCTGTTCCTGCAGGATATCTTTAGCTTCTCGGTAGCCGAGTGCATGTATCATATTCCGCGTTTTCTGGCTGGAGCAGCTGCAGGCAAAATGAAGCGGTTCCTT
>JANTFY010000304.1 GCA_024763185.1 Gammaproteobacteria bacterium
CCATTTCGATATAATGACCATCGTTATCTGGAATAAAGGTAATCCAGATCAAATAGCTGAATGAGGAGGTGCCCATGTTCTCGGGAAGTTCTTCAAAAATTCGCCGGCCAGCGGTCGCCGGGCAGTTTTATCCGGATGACCCGGCCCAGCTGAACGCCATGCTTGAGCAGATGTTTGAACAGGCGCGGCCTTCACAACCCTCTCATGTCAAGGCGCTGATTGCACCCCATGCCGGTTTTATCTATTCCGGCCCGGTGGCGGCCAGTGCCTACCAGGTCCTAAAGCCGCAGGCTGAGCAGATCACCCGCGTTATCCTGCTGGGGCCCTCCCATCGGGTTGGCTTTTATGGTCTGGCCACCTCGTCGGCCACCAAATTCGAAATGCCGCAGGGCGATATCGCGCTGGACCGTGAAGCGATCCATGCCATACGTGCGCTGCCGCAGGTGATAGAAAATGATCAGGCACACCTGTTTGAGCACAGCCTCGAGGTGCAGTTGCCATTTCTGCAGGCCGTGTTAAACGACTTTACCCTGGTGCCGCTGGTGGTGGGTGATAGTGAACCGGAACAGGTGGCCGAAGTGCTGGAAAAACTGTGGGGCGGTGATGAAACCCTGATCGTAATCAGCTCCGACCTGAGCCATTACAATCCTTACGAGGTGGCGCAAAAGCAGGACAAGAAAACCTCTGCAGCCATCGTCAACCTGCAACCGCAACAGATTCACTATGAAGATGCCTGTGGTCGTAACCCGGTCAACGGATTACTGGTTGCCGCCAAACAACATCATTTGTCGGCGCAGCTGGTCGACTTGCGTAATTCGGGTGATACCGCTGGCAGCCATGACCGGGTCGTCGGCTATGGCGCGTACCTGTTTACCGACTGATGTTTAACGAGACGCAAAGAAAACAGTTGTTACAGCTTGCCCGAGATTCTATCGATCACGGTCTGCAACAGGGTAATGCCCTGCCGGTCAGGCTCGAGGATTTCGACCCAGAATTACAACAGCCCGCGGCCTGTTTTGTCACCCTGCACAAAGAAGGTCAGTTGCGCGGCTGTATCGGCAGCCTTGAAGCCCACCAGCCACTGGTCAGGGATGTCAGTGACAATGCCTTCGCGGCGGCATTTCGTGATCCGCGTTTTGGCCCGTTGCAGGAAGATGAAAAACAAAACCTGCAACTCAGTATCTCGGTATTGACCCCTGCCAGACCGATGAATTTTTCATCAGAGCAGGACCTGCTGCAACAGATCAAACCCGGCGTGGACGGCCTGATCCTGCAGGATGGAGGCCGGCGTGGAACCTTTCTGCCCTCGGTGTGGGAACAACTGCCGGATAAAGAGGAGTTTCTCAAACACCTCAAACTCAAAGCCGGGTTACCGGTCGATCACTGGTCCGATACGCTCCAGGTCAGCCGCTATCAAACCGAGTCGTTTGAATAGGACCCAGCACTGAAATCACCGATTTGATCATTGATGATCGGTTTCCGGGCACCGTTATACGATGACCGTACCATTATCGGTATTCTGGAAAACCCAGCCAGAGTATTTGAGCAGAAGACCAGGCCCATAATTGCCAACAAACCCATTTACCTGAATCTGCGCAGTGGTGGTATCCGCGCCATAATCTATGATGCGGCGATGGAGGGTTACCTCATTACCAATAAAGTTTATGGCATGAATGATGACAGCTCTCAACATTCGCAGATGTTATTATGGGATGGCAATAAACGCATCGTATCCATCACCTGAATAATCCGGGTTTATCCAAATACGAGTTTGATTAACATAAAACTCGAACTGTTAGCTATTGATGCCCAAATAATTAAATCGACAGATATCATCGAGGAGCTGCCGTTAATAAAGCCGAGAGATGGTGTATGTGCATAGGCAGGAGTCGACTCGTAGTTGCCGTCTAAGGCGGTAGTTTTTTATACCTCTTGGGCCGTCCTGTAGGAGTTAGCACTGAATCATAGTAGGATAAATCTCGCTTTTGATTTTAACTGATACAGATCAAGACCCGTACCTTGACAGATTTTATAATAACCAGAGCCTTTCTTCCGATGGTTCAATAAACAATCAAATAGGAGTTATAACTAATGAAAAAATTTTACTTTGTTCTCTTACTTACTTTCTTTTCTTTTTCTGCTGTAGCACAGGGTACGCCAAGCGCTTATGCATCTATAGGCGGAGGATTACTAACATTTGACGATGGTATAGACACGATTAAACCAAAACAATTGATCGCTCGTTTAGGTTACGATTTCAATGCCAATATCGGGGTTGGAATTGAGGGCGGTTTTTCTCTGATTGAAGATGACCTTTATGGAGTGGATTTCGATGTGAGCACACTCTTTATTTTTCTGAAAGGTGCGATACCGGTAGGAAATGGTGGTAAGGTCTATGGCCTGATTGGTAGTGCAAATACAGAAGTGACTGGTTCAGCGTCTGGAATTTCAGTGTCGGCGGATGACGATGATACTGCGATGGGGATAGGCTTTGAAGCTGCAAGCGGTTTTTTAATTGATTACATTAAATATAATGATAACGACGGAGTTGATGTGACTTCATTTAATATTGGTTTCACTTCATATTTCTAGATTTTCACTTGGTAAATCCCCCAGTTGATGCGCAGGGCAGATATTCTTGACAGTAGGAACAGCTGGTTATGGCACAAATTTGCCATAACAGTGCTCTCTATATGGCATTTCTGATCAGTCTATAAAAGTGGAATGCCTCATGATGTGAGCAGCATTATCCTTTACCCAGTCAGCTTTTAATTGAAGGATTTTTTATATCTTCAAGTTTAAGATCCGGCACATAGCGGTTGATGACGGTATCCGATAAAAACCCCCAGATCAGGCGCCGGGCCAGGTACCAGTAGGTACCGAAAAATATCACAAACA
>JANTFY010000305.1 GCA_024763185.1 Gammaproteobacteria bacterium
AGAACCATAAGGGTCAAGTCTTGCCTTTTGCCTTTTGTTCATTTCCGTATTTTTTTTAACCCCGGTTAACAATCCGGCTTATTCTTGAATAATGTAATCCAAAATATTCACCCAGCTCTTTCATGCTATAACCACCACTGGCGTAAGCTGTTGTAATCGCTTCATTTCGGGTGTCGCTTTGTTTTTCATAATGCTCTATCGACCTGGTTTTGCTCTGGCGCTGTGACTTTGGGATTTCGCTTAGATCCTTGTCAGCTTCTATTTTCTTCTGCAATTCATTCACAAATTCTTCTGATCCCAGGAACACCTGGTTGCTCAACTGTTCCCACGGACCGGGCTGCTTCTTACCCTGCGCCACAAATTCCCGGTACTTGCGCTCAGCAATGCTTTTTCTTTTGGCAAAGGCGGACAGGATCCACTCGGTAGTCAACCAGTCTGGTGGTTGACGCTCTCCGGCAGTATCACGGTAACTGCTCCAGGGCCAGTTTTTGGCTTCACGCACCATTCGTGCCCTTACGGGATTCAGCACGATATAACGGGCTAGTTCCAGCAAGTAGCTTTCTTTTTGTACCAGTATCCCTTTAAATCGACCCTGAAAGACATGCCCTACCCGGTTGTGATGGCGATTACTGGCCTGGGTGTAAACACCATTTAACTGGCGCATGCCCCGGCTCAAGTTAGCGTCCGGTGTTTCAATGAGTAGATGGTAGTGATTGTCCATCAGGCAGTAAGCATGCAACAACCAGTTATAACGATCACACACCTGTTGCAGAATCGATAAAAAACTCTGACGATCCTGGTCATCCAGATAGATCGCTTCCTGCCGGTCGCCTCTTGAGGTGACATGATACAAGGCTCCGGAAAATTCTATGCGTAAGGGTCTAGCCATGAGCTTAGACTATAAAGAGAGATTAGCAAAAGGCAAGACTTGACCCCTAAGACTCGGACTACCTGCCCGTTGGCATTAATCTGGCCATGAATCTGTGATGCCGACAGGTCCAGAATTCGGTTCAAGGCGATAGATGTTGAACCGGGTTGCAGAAAATTGACACTCTCGTCCTTGCTGATATTAAAACTGTTCCAGTCAATCGCGAGGGAGGAAGAATTTTGATGGATGGTGGTAGTTAGATTGTGCTGTTGTATGGTCCCAGAACCGCCAACAATGACACCTCCTTCAGGGCCAGCCTGAGTTTTCGTTGAAAAGACCAAGGCCGATGTAACGACCAAAACGGTCATTCGAAATATGCTGAACGCCTGTCCTTTCATTCAATAATATCCATAGGCTTCATTTTGTATCTGATTACTGATTAGGGTCTCTGCTTAACTCAGCAAAAACAGCATACTCGCCGTTGGTGGTTGCAAAATAAAGAACCGTATCCGTTCCCTCTCCATCTGTAACCACTCCGAAACCTGTGTAATCTATCCCAGGATTTGCGCAATTTAAAATTTGATTGGTGATATGTTCCAATAAATATGTGCTAATAGATTCCGTTGGCTGGATCGTAATACCGTTTGAGAATTCACAAATGGGGAGTTGTGTAGTCCCTCCAAACCCCCCTAGACTATTAAACCCTATTTCGCCAATCACCGTATCTACAGAGATAAAATCCCCTACCCAGCCATTCGATCCAAAAGTCTCAATTCGAGCCAAAGTAGCTTCTTTGTTATTATCCTCATCAAACACCAACTGAAACCGCCCATTGGCCAGGCCACTACCGCCCGAGAAGACTCCGGTTATGGTCGCTTCATCGGTCGTGCCGGACAGGCTCACATTGCTGTGACTGGCGGCATCGTTGATGTCACCGTTGGCATACACTTCGGCCGTCGCAGTAAAGTCATTGACGGTGATATCGCTAAAGGTGATGTCATACAAGACATTGGCCATTGGGCTGAACATGAGTAGACGGTTGTTATACATCATACCCTTCACGTCAATCAGAGCGGTGCTATTGACTGTGGCCGTGCCGGTGTAAAAGCCTACCGGTTCGGCATCGTCATCGTTCTCGATCAGGCCCTGGACGCTGTAGCTGGATTCGTCCAGGCGGACACCCTGCACATTACTCACTACAAGGTTAAAGGTTTCATCCAGTTCAAAATCATCGTCTCCTTTGGCAAACACGCTGACCGTCGCCGTGCGTGACCCTTCAGGAATGGTGATGGAGCCATTGACCGCAGTGTAATCGTTATCCGCAACCGTGGCGGTGCCATCGGTCGTGGTGAAATCTGCGGTTAACGTTTCTTCCGCATCTTCACTCAGGGTGACTGTAAAGACGAGTTCAACATTCCCGCTATCCCCTTCTGTCACCGTGGGCAGACTGATGTTCAATTCAGGTCGGTCAGAACTACTCCCACCCCCGCAGGCGCTTAGCCCACTCACCAGACCTAAAGTAAACAAAAAAGCAGTAAAACGAAATAAACCTTTGTGAGGAGCCGATAGAGGCAGAATTTTCATACGGTTCGTCCTGTGAATGTGGGTAAGTCTTGTTCTTGATGTGGTGCCGATTATACAAAAAAATGCCGCTCACGAAAGCTAACTGTCGACCCATCTGGGCAAAATAGGTCACAGAGGTGTGCCATACGTCAGATAAATACTGCCACAGGTACATATTCAATAACCGACAGCGTTGCCTGACCAAGCCCACAGCCTACAAATACCGATCGTTATGTGCTTCTGCTATTTTGATATAAGGCTGGATTTCATCGATCAGGTCGATGGGGATGGGGAAGCGGTGGTTGTTTTCAGGTTTGTTAACCCCTCCCGGCCCGTCGTTGCCCACCAGGTAATCGCCCACATTCTGTTTCTGTATCCAGATATTGGCCGGGTATTTATCTCTTTCAAAGGTGTAACAGTCCGTATTCAATGTCACTA
>JANTFY010000306.1 GCA_024763185.1 Gammaproteobacteria bacterium
ATAGAAGGCCTTGAGCAAAAACACGAAGAAAATGTCCGCCTGCTCATGAGTCTGGTGCAGCAAAAGGATCATGAATTCCTAACTGAGGGCCGAATTCGCCGGTTGCATGAAAAAGCTTTATCTGAAATCAAACAGGCCTTACAACCTTTCGGTTTTTACCGGGTGGGAATCACGGCCAGGCTTGAAAAATTAGAACCAAACGTTTGGCGAGCAAGCTATCAAATAGACACCGGAAATCCTATACCCATTGGCAAAGTGACCTTCCATCTACTGGGTCAGGCACAGCAAGATCCGGCCTTTAGCGCTTTAACCGAAAAGAGCTCACTAAAGAGTGGCAATACCTTCAGCCATCTGGAATATGAAAACTTCAAAACTGAGTTATCCCAACTGGCTAGTGAACGCGGTTATTTCAATGCCCGTTTCAAGCAACATCGCGTTGAAATTGATCTGAAAAAGTATACGGCCAACATATATTTGGATTTCGAGTCAGGCGCTCGTTTTAACTTCGGGGATATTATTTTTTCCATCTACCCCCTGGAGGAACCTTTACTGCGCCGTTACATTCCCTTTACCAGGGGGCAACCTTACGACCTGGAAAGCTTGCTTGAATTTCAGCAGGTATTAATCAACAGTGATTATTTCAGTATGGTAGAAGTCTCTCCCGGTCAGCCTGATGCGGATAGCCATGAAATACCGGTCATAGTCAATTTAACCCCCAAAAAAAGACATCGGTTTGGTTTTGGGCTTGGCTATGGAACAGATACCGGTGTTCGTGCACAGGCAAGTTGGGCCATGCCAAGGATCAATCACAAGGGACACCGATTAAGCACTTCAGCGAATGTGTCGGAACTGGGTTACCAGTTAAAAGCACAATACTCTCTGCCTGTGTTCAACCCGGTTACCGACCAGTTGATCTACAGTGCAGGTATTGTTAATGAACAAACCGATACCAGCGAGAGTACCATCGATACAATTGGTATCAGCCTAAGCCAGAAGCGTGGACAATGGCGGGAAAATTACTCACTCAATTTTCAAAGCGAAAAATACGAGGTCGCTGACGACCGGGGTCAAACCGATTTATTAATGCCGGGAATAAACTGGAGCCGTACCTGGGGCCAGGAATTCTGGGGCAACCAGATCATTAAAGCCTTTGATGGTATTCGACTGGATCTTGGCATTCGAACCGCCCATACCGACCTGTTATCGGATGTAACCTTCTCCCAGGCGCAGGTATCTGTTAAGGCGGTCCATCGAATCACAGATCGACACCGACTGATAAGCCGCGTCAAGCTTGGTGCGATTGATACAGCCGAGTTTGATCTTTTGCCGGGCTCCATTCGTTTTTTTGCCGGTGGTGCTCAAAGCGTGCGCGGATTTCGTTATCAATCTCTGTCGGAGAAGGATGAAAATGGCGATGTCAGCGGCGGGCAGTACCTGCTGGAAGGCAGTCTTGAATATGAATATAGTTTCAATTCCCGATGGGGCGTTGCGTTTTTCTTTGATACCGGTAATGCCCTGAACAACCTGGATCAAGACCTGGAACAAGGGGCCGGATTCGGCATGCGCTGGAATTCACCGATAGGTCCGGTTCGTGTCGATCTCGCCAGTGCATTGACGCTGGAAGATGATCCCTGGCGACTGCACATTAATATTGGCCCCGATTTATGAAGCGCCCTGCCATCCTGCTTTCCCTGATTGTTTTGCTGATCTTATTCCTGTTTCTATGGCTAGGATTCACACAATCCGGCCTGCAGTGGATATACCCAAAACTCTCTTCGCACTTACCGCAAGGTTTGACCATTCACAAAGTCGACGGAAGACTATTCGGCCCCCTGTATTTACAGGATATCAGTTTCAGCAGCGCGAGCGATAATCTCGATGTTCAGGCTGACAAGGTAGCAATTGACTGGAACCCGCTTGCCTTGTTGTTTGCTCAACTGGATATACAGTCATTACAACTGGATACGCTGAAAATCACCCGCCATCCAACAAACAGTCAGGCACAAAGCGAAGCTGTCCCAGATTTTAAGCTGCCCTTTCAATCCCGTCTACGCAATATACAAATTACGCGTATAAGTGTGATCGAAAATGAGAGCCACTATGCTTTCGATAAGATCGAAGTGCAGGCGGACACGGTATTCAATCAGCTAAGCATTCGACGATTAAAGTTGATAGCACCCGCCTATGAAGTAAGCATCAATGGAGACATTGAATTAACCGATGACTTTCGTCATCGACTGCAGGCAGCGTGGAAGCTTCAGCTACCCTCAAAACCGCTGATACAGGGCAAGGGACGCCTGCAGGGCTCTCTGATTTCAACCCAACTAACCCAGCAGGTGGATGGCCCCTTTGAGCTGAACATAAAAGCCACGCTCAATAACATTGCA
Organism: Gammaproteobacteria bacterium; assembly: GCA_024763185.1. Classification (GTDB taxonomy): domain Bacteria; phylum Pseudomonadota; class Gammaproteobacteria; genus JACNJF01. The sequence goes on from JANTFY010000306.1 coordinate 2,388, forward strand.
GACAACATAAACTGGACGTCTGAGGTCAAGGTCAAATCTTTTGACAGTACCCGGCTGGACCCCCAGTGGCCAGATTTTCGTGGTCAGGCATCACTCCAGTTAAGCGGCGATATCAAACAACAAAAAGTTATTGGTCAACTGCAAGCAGAAAATTCACAAACCGGGGGCTTTAGCGCACAGTATGACTTTATTGCGGATATCGCAGATCAGTCGATTAACATTAAACAACTCACCCTGGCTTCTAAAAAAACCTCTACCGTCGTCAATGGCAATGGCCTGTGGAAACCGGATCAGTCAGGTGGCCGGTTCGACCTGGCCCTGTCCTGGCAAAACCTGAAGTGGCCGCAAAAAGGCCAGGCCTGGTTTGCAAGTGAGCATGGAAGTGGAACCCTGGTCGGCAGCCTGGAAAACTACCAGTTCTCCGTGGAAACGGATCGACCCTGGATCGAAGCCCCGCCCTCCCATTGGCAAGCTCGTGGGC
>JANTFY010000307.1 GCA_024763185.1 Gammaproteobacteria bacterium
GCGGACCTGACCCTGCAGGCCGACAGCGACCAACTGCTGGAACTTAACGAGCCTAAAAGCCAGGTATTGAGCACCCATCAACACGGCATCTTCAATCAACTCAATGCCAGCGCCGCGCTGCTGGCCGCGCAGCATGCCGGTGTGCCACTAGAAGTCGGTTGTGAAGCACTGCAGCAGTTCAAGGGAGTAAAACGCCGCCAGGAAGTACTGGCCACCATCAACGGCATCTCCATCGTCGACGATTTTGCACATCATCCAACCGCCATTCGCCTGACGCTGGAGGCGATCAAGCCCAGAACCCGGGGGCGCCTGATTGCGGTTTTCGAACCACGTTCCAACACCATGAAAATGGGCAAACATGGTGACACGCTGGCATCTGCTTTCAACGCAGCGGACCAGGTTATGCTATATGATACTAAATCGCTCAACTGGAATATGCAGGCCATGGCGGACGCGATGCCCCAACGCCCTGGTATCTTCATCGATATCGAAAACATCATCGAGCAACTGGTGACGACAGCCACGGCCGGGGACTGTATTGTCATCATGAGCAATGGCGGATTTGGCGGCCTGCATCAAAAACTGATAAATGCATTAAACGAACACTATGGTTAAGAAATCCCAACGCCCCAGGAAAATATCCAAATACCAGATCAAGCGCAGCCTGGGTAAAGGTTCCATGGGTGTTGTTTACGAGGCCTATGATCCTTTCGTGCAACGTCCGGTAGCCATCAAACTGGCGCACGAAATTGATGAAAATGACCCTCAAAAAGCCCAGCAGATGCGCGAAAGCTTTTTTGCCGAGGTCTATTCGGCCGGGCGTATGCATCACCCCTCGGTGGTGGCCGTTTATGATGCCGGCCAGCAGGACAAATGGAACTACATCGTGATGGAATATGTCGATGGTCTGTCTTTACAGGAATATGTCACCGGTGACCGCGTGCTGACCACCAACCAGGTCATCGATGTCATGTATCAATGCGCCAAGGGGCTCGATTATGTACACCGTCAGGGCGTCATTCATCGCGACCTGAAACCCGGCAACATCATGTTAAGTAACGATGGCGAAGTAAAAATCATGGATTTCAGTATCGCGCATTTCGATATGGGTGATAATGCCGTGTCCCAGATTCAGGGCAGCCCGATGTACCTGCCGCCCGAACAGCTCAGCGAAGAAAAAAGGCTGGTGGAACAATCCGATATTTACTCGCTGGGTGCAGTCATGTATGCCCTGCTCGCGCGCCGCCCTTTATTCAAGGCCAGCAATATCGAATCCCTGATCTACCAGATATCCAACCTCGAGCCCGACCCCTTATCGATCCTGCGCCCCGACTTGCCACAGCAGGTCATCGACATATGCGAAAAATGCCTGAAAAAAATCATTTACGAACGTTACGACAGCGCCAGGCAACTGGCCAACGAGCTGTCCAATGCCTACGGCCGATTACGCGGCGTGGGCCAGCGTATCGATATGCAGGAAAAATGGTCCACCCTGCGTTATCTCAAGTTTTTCAAGGACTTCAGCGATGAGCAGATCACCGAAGTGGTGGATGCCAGCGAATGGTTTGACTATAAAAAAGGCGACGTCATCGTCTCCGAGGGTGAAATCGAAACCTCGTTTTACATCGTCACCAAGGGGGGTGTCGAGGTACGAAAAGACGATGTCATCATCGGTCGTATGTACCAGGGCGACTGTTTTGGCGAAATTGCCTTCATCACCCGAGAACCCCGCCTCGCTTCCATCACCGCACGCACCGATGTGTCGCTGATGGTCGTCAGCGGGGCCCTGCTGGAACAGGCCTCACTGGAAACCCAGTTGCAATATTACCGGGTTTTCCTGGAAAACCTGGTGGCCAGGCTGTCGAGCGCCACCGAACAACTCACCGAACGCGAAAAACTGAAGGCGCACACATGAAACAAATAACTGTCGCCATGACCGGTGCCTCCGGCGCACCCTATACGTTACGCTTAGTGGAGCAGTTGCTGCTCAGCGATATTCAGGTTCAATTCGTGTGTTCCAAACCCGGCCAGATTGTCATGGCCATGGAAACCGAGCTGAAACCGGGCTCTAGCCCACAACAGATGCAAAAGGATATGTGTGACTATTTCGACTGTGCAACCGAACAGCTGCACGTGTACGGAAAAGAACAATGGCACGCGCCCATCGCCAGTGGCTCGTCCGTGTCCGATGCCATGGTCGTCTGCCCGTGTTCGATGGGTACCCTGGCCGCCATTTCGCAGGGACTGTCCAATAACCTGATCCACCGTGCGGCCGATGTCGTCATCAAGGAACGAAAAAAGCTGATTATGGTGCCACGCGAAACGCCTTTTTCCAGCCTGCATCTGGAAAATATGCTGCGACTGTCTAATCAGGGCGTTGTTATCCTGCCGCCGAATCCCGGTTTTTATCAGGGCGTATCCTCGGTCCAGGACCTGGTTGACTTTGTGGTTGCGCGCATTCTCGACCAGCTGGAGATTGACAATCAGCTGTCACCCCGCTGGAGCGCAAGCAAGGAATAAAGCCACCATGGAATTGCCTTTATTTCCTCTCAAAACCGTTCTGTTACCCGGTAACAGCCTGCCATTAAAGATTTTCGAACCCCGTTACAGCGACATGATTGCGCACTGTATGCGTGGCGCCAAACCGTTTGGCGTGGTATTGATCTATCAGGGCCAGGAAACCGATTCCGCAGTGGAAATTTACAGCACCGGCACCACAGCCGTGGTCAGCGACTGGCAAAACCGCGATGATGGACTGCTGGGCATCACAGTAACCGGGCAGCAACGTTTCCAGGTATTATCCACCCGCACTGAACACAGTGGATTACTGGTGGCCGAAATCGAACTGCTGGAAGCAGAAGCTGAAA
>JANTFY010000308.1 GCA_024763185.1 Gammaproteobacteria bacterium
AGTGAATACCAGGATTTATTGGCTGATATCGATAACGATAATGCCCAGCAGGAATATTACCTGACCGACGTGGTGAAACATGCGGTGGCTAAAAATCATCCGGTAAATGCAGTCATATGTGAAGATGAGCAAGAGGTGCTGGGTGTTAACAACCAGAGGCAACTGGCGCAGATTGAAAGCATCTTCAGGCGCAGAAAAGCACAGGAATTGATGCAGCAGGGCGTTAAAATAGTCGATCCAGACAGAATCGAAATCAGAGGTAATATCGAGGCCGGTCAGGATGTTGTCATCGATGTTAATTGCGTTTTTGAAGGCGAAGTCAAACTGGGTGATGGCTGCGCCATAGCGGCCAATTGTGTCATCATGAACAGTGATATTGGTCGTCAGACACAGGTTCTACCCATGAGCATTATCGAGGATTCCTCTATCGGTGATGAAAATACGATTGGCCCATTTGCCCGGATAAGACCGCAGACCGAAACCCGGCACAAAGCAAAAATCGGTAATTTTGTTGAAGTGAAAAAATCGGTCATTGGTGTGGGCAGCAAGGTTAATCATCTGACATATATCGGTGATACCGAGATGGGTGCCAATGTCAATATCGGGGCAGGTACAATAACCTGTAATTATGACGGTGCCTTTAAACATCAGACCATTATTGAAGATGATGTGTTCGTGGGCTCAGATACACAACTGGTAGCGCCTGTTCGAGTCACTAAAAGTACAACCATCGGTGCAGGATCGACCATAACCAAAGATACGCCGGAAGGTCAGCTGACATTTTCACGAGCCAAACAGGTAACCATCAGCGGTTGGCAACGACCGCGTAAAAGTAAATAAAAGAGAAAGCATATGTGTGGAATAGTCGGAGCGGTAGCCCAGCGAAATGTGTGTTCAATCCTGATAGAAGGTTTAAGGAGGCTGGAATATCGAGGTTATGATTCGGCAGGCATGGCGGTTATCAACGAACAGAAGTTGGTACGTTACCGTTCTTTGGGCAAGGTTCAACAATTAGCGGATAAGTTGCCGGAGAATCAGTGTGGAAGTATTGGCATTGCACATACACGCTGGGCGACGCACGGTGAGCCTTCAGAACAAAATGCTCACCCTCATTTTTCCAAAAACCGCATTGCTGTCGTTCATAACGGGATTATTGAAAACTATAAACCCCTGCAACAGAAACTGATAGATCAGGGTTATGAATTCAGCTCCCAAACGGATACCGAAGTGATTGCCCACCTGGTTGAAAGCCACTACCAGGGGGATTTGTTTGAAGCAGTAAAAAAAGCCGTTCTTGAACTCGAAGGGGCCTACGCACTGGCCATTATTGCTGTGGATGAGCCGGACAAACTGGTGGCCTGCCGTAAAGGAAGCCCATTGGTGTTAGGACTTGGCTTTGAAGAAAACTTTATTGCCTCGGATGTTTCGGCACTGATACCGGTAACCTCCCGTTTTCAATACCTGGAAGAAGGTGATTTTGCAGTTTTACAAGGCAAAAGTTTTCAGGTATTTGATGAACATGGTGACGCCAAAGAACTCGAGATAAACGTGTCTGAGTTATCAACGGATTCTGTGTTAAAAGGCAATTATCGCCATTTTATGAAGAAGGAAATTCATGAACAGGCCAAGGCTATCACAGACTGCCTGGAAGGCCGCATAACCCGGGATGATGTACTCGTCTCAATCTTCGGCCCGGGTTCTGAAGAGATATTCAGCAAGGTGGAAAACATCCAGATTATAGCCTGCGGCACCAGTTACCATGCGGGTTATGTTGCCAAATACTGGCTGGAGGATTTGCTCGGCATACCTTGCCAGATTGAGGTAGCGAGTGAGTTTCGCTACCGCAAGGCAGTTGTTCCCAAAAATACCCTGTTTGTGACCTTATCCCAGTCCGGTGAAACGGCGGATACTCTGGCTGCCCTGCGCGATTCGGTAAATCATAATTACTGTGGCACCTTGAGTATATGTAACGTGCCTGAAAGTTCACTGGTCAGGGAGTCAGACCTTGTTTTGATGACACGAGCCGGCCCGGAGATTGGCGTTGCTTCAACCAAGGCATTTACCACGCAACTGGTTGCCATGTTATTGCTGGTCCTGACGCTCGGCAAAAGCAAGGGGCTTGAATCGGAAATCCTGCAATCCATCGTCAATGAACTCAATGATTTACCCGGCAATGTCGAAAGATTGCTTGATCTCGATTCACGGATTGAAACCATAGCCGAAGATTTTATCGATAAAAGCGATGCGTTGTTTCTCGGTCGAGGGGTACATTATCCGATAGCCATGGAAGGGGCGCTTAAGTTGAAAGAGATTTCCTACATTCACGCAGAAGCCTATCCTGCAGGTGAATTGAAACATGGACCCCTGGCACTGGTGGATGCCGATATGCCCATAGTCGTGGTCATGCCCAATGATGTTCTGCTGGAAAAACTGCATTCCAATATGCAGGAAGTGAAAGCCCGTGGTGGCAAATTATATGTATTTGCGCACGAAGGCGTCAGCCTGCCAGAAAACAGCGATGATGTGGTCATCCCGCTGACCTGTTCAGCAAATTGGACAACCCCCATACTGTCGACCATACCGTTGCAATTGCTGAGTTATCACGTTGCGGTTCAACGCGGTACTGATGTTGATCAGCCCAGAAACCTGGCTAAATCGGTTACGGTGGAATAAATCAGTCGCGCACCAATTGCTTGTTGATTTCTTCCCTCAGAGATTTTCCGCCCAGGCGTTCGATTAATAACAGCGCAAAGTCCATCGCCGTGCCGGGGCCTCGAGAAGTGACGATGTTGCCGTCGGTTTCAATTTTGCTATCGGTGATGTTGAAATTGGAGTTGTCAACCTGGTCCAGTGCACCGGGGTAAC
>JANTFY010000309.1 GCA_024763185.1 Gammaproteobacteria bacterium
GCTTGATAAAAGGGCGTACGGCAAATTCGGATGAAGAATACTCTGTCATGATTTCCAGTGCCTGCATGGAAGATTCAAAATGTTGCAAACCGAACAGATCAACATATTCCGGAAAGAACATGGTTTCAAAACCGTTAAACCGTTGACTGCATTCGATCAATATTGCTACGGCCTGTTCAAAATCGTCGGGTAAAACAGCTTTCAACGTCAGGGTAATATGACGCATGCGTTGTTTCAGCTCTAGATCAGGCCAGTGCGGACAAAATACGCGGTTTACGAATTTCCGCGGTTCAATCGAACTTTGATGATGATGCAGGCATTCAGCGAGTTGTTGGATCAGGTTTTTGGTGTACAGGTTTTTTAAAGGTTCTGGCATTTTCGGCGGGCTTGAAGGTTTTTTGTCAGTATAAGCATAACGTAATGAATCTTAAGCATTTTAGAAGATTCCCTGATATAATCCGCACCCTTTTTGCCCAGCCTACTGCCATGTCAACCCAATCTACCCCCAGCTTTGCCGAGCTTGATCTTCCCGCCGCCGTTTTAAAATCCATTTCACGCCTGGGTTATGAGACCCCTTCGCCTATTCAGGCAGAGTGTATTCCGCTGTTGCTGGAAGGTCGCGATATTATTGGCCAGGCGCAGACCGGAACCGGTAAAACCGCAGCATTTGCGTTGCCTTTGTTGAGCCGGGTTGATGTGAGCCTGAAAAGCCCGCAAATTCTGGTATTGGCTCCGACACGGGAACTGGCAATCCAGGTGGCTGAGGCTTTTCAATCCTATGCTTCAGGCATCAGGGGCTTTCACGTGCTGCCTATCTACGGTGGTCAATCCTACGATATTCAGCTGCGCCAGTTAAAGCGTGGTGTACAGGTCATCGTGGGTACCCCCGGGCGGGTGATGGATCATATTAACCGTAAAACCCTCAAGCTGGACCAACTGCAGGCACTGGTGCTGGATGAAGCTGACGAAATGTTGCGCATGGGATTTATTGACGATGTGGAATGGATACTGGATAAAACACCTGAACAACGCCAGATTGCCCTGTTTTCAGCCACCATGCCGCAGGTCATCCAGAAAGTGGCCAGCAAATATCTGAATAAGCCGGCACGGGTCAAAATTGAAAGCAAGACACAAACCGCGACGACCATTAAGCAAAGCTTTTTACAGATAACGGGTTACAAAAAAATTGATGCATTAACCCGTATTCTGGAAAGCACCGATTTTGATGCTGTTTTGATTTTTGTGCGCACCAAGAATGCTACCGTGGATTTGGCCGAAAAACTGGAGGCTCGCGGTTATGCCTGCGAGGCATTAAACGGTGACATTGCGCAAAAAATGCGCGAACGTACTATCGACCGATTAAAAAAGAAGAACATAGATATTGTTATTGCCACCGATGTGGCCGCGCGCGGACTGGATGTGAACCGTATCAGCCACGTGGTGAATTTTGACATTCCTTATGATGCGGAATCCTACGTGCATCGAATCGGGCGTACCGGTCGAGCCGGTCGGGAAGGTGAGGCCATCCTGTTTGTGACACCGAAAGAGCGACATCTGTTGCGCAGTATTGAAAAAATGACGCAACATAAAATTGAGCCTTTGCAACTGCCCAGTACGGCCGATATCAATCAACAGAGAATGCAGAAATTCAAACAACGTATTCAGGATACGATTGATACTGAAGATCTTGCGGTCTGTCATGATTTGATACAGTCCTACATTCGTGACACGGACACTGACCCCTTATTGATATCGGCAGCCCTGGTCAAGATGGTGCAGGGTGATGAACCGTTGTTGCTAACGGATAGGCCCGAAAGGCAAAAGCGCGGTCGGAATGAAGAAGGAGAAAGAGGAAAAAAAGAGTTTCGCGGTGAAAAGAGTCGATCCGAAAAAGACATTAACTATCACGCCAAACCGCTTAAGGATTTTCCAGATATCCAGATGCGCCGTTATCGATTGGATGTGGGATATCAAAATGATGCCAAACCCGGCAATATCGTCGGTGCAATTGCCAACGAAGCTGAAATAGACAGTTGTTATATCGGTAACATCGATATCTACGACGACTTCACGCTGGTCGATTTGCCTGACGGCATGCCTGATGAATTATTCAAGATTCTGAAAAAAACCCGTGTGGCCGGGCGACCCTTGAATATCCGGGCGTTTAAAGAAGACAAAGGTAAGAAGTCGGAAAAACGTCCGCCATCAGGCAAGACAAGAACAAAACCCAAGCACCAAAAACGTAAAGGTAAAAGACCTGCAGTGGCCAAGCGAAAAGAAAAAGCGCGTTCCAAGCGTGGCGGTTAATGCTCTGCAGCTATTTTCCTTTTTAGCAAAGTGAGAAACAGGGCGGCTGCGATTCCCGATGATCCAAAGATCATCAGCATCACCATGATCTGGTAACGCACGGCAATCAGTGGTGACACACCCGACAGTATCTGCCCCGTCATCATACCGGGTAAAGAGACCAGGCCAACGGCAAGCAGTGAATTAATGACCGGAATTAATGCGGCATGATAGGCGGTGTTGCGACACGCGGTAAAATTCTTGTTGTGATTATACTCGCTGTAAAAACGTTCGGCAGCGAGGCTAATGGCCGTCATTGCATTGGAAAATATCATGCCGGCAATGGGTATCATTACCTGCGGGTCATACCAGGGCTCAAGATGCAGTATGCCCTGGGTAGTAATCAGCAAGGTAAAAACACCGCCGACCGTAATAGCGATGCCGCTGTACAGGTAAAGCTCGCGGCTGGTTGTTTTTAATGCGGACAGCGAAATCCAGCTGGCCGCCAGCAGCATCAGGCTAAGGACGGTAAGGATCAGCCAGGAGCTGTCGCTTT
>JANTFY010000310.1 GCA_024763185.1 Gammaproteobacteria bacterium
TGCTGTGCCGGATGAGGCAGGTCAGTTCGGGCACACAACAGGCTGGTGCTGTTGCGATGCTCCAGCCCCCCGTAGCCTTCACCCACCACCATAACCAGGAACAGGTAGCGCGGCATGGGAGCAGGCGCTCCAAACATTGCAACATGCTGCTCACATATTTTAGTGAGATCCTGTTTGAGGCGATCGCTGTCGCACTCGAAACGACCCGTTAACACCACGTCATGACGGATACCAGCAGCGCTAAAATGAAAGCGGGTAAAGCGACCCATTTCGACCGGATGATCAATGAGCTCTTGATAACTATCGGCCTTAAAGCGACCGAATTCAAAATCATACTCCGTCCCCTCGACTTCGGGTGCCAGAGTAGTGGCCAATTGCCAATGTTTGCTGCCGTCACATTGTGGCCTGTTGATCTCGACCGAACAGGTCTGTTCCGATTGGCCAACCACTTCAAGAAAAACACTGGTACCGTTAAAAAAACCATGTGTTGTATCCAGGTGCGCACCGCGTACTGACAAGTCCCAGGCATACACCCGGTAGTGCACCTTTATTTCCGCGTCACAGGCTTCTGCCTTCCAGCTGGATTTATCAATCTGCTGCAACTTAATGTTTTTTTTGCCGGCCAGCGCTTTGATAGACACAATATTTTTTGCAAAATCGCGAATCATGTAACTGCCAGGAATCCACGCGGGCAACCTCAGAAGCTGGCCAGCTGGATCTGGCTCAGGAATGGTCAGGCTGACATCAAAATAATGGGACCCGGGATGGGTACTGGAAATTGTGTAATGATTCATAGTGACGGTATTTAGGGCAGGTTTTCTTTTATAAAGGTAGCAAAGTCACGGGCATGGATAATCTGCGTGCCATCGCAGTTAAATTGCAAGCGCACCACCGACTGTACGGTAGAGATGGAAAAGTTTCTCAAATAATATTCCGGCAGGCTACGCAACAGCTTGAGGCTTTGCAACACATGGCGGACTTCATCTTCAGCCATGGGCTGCCACATTTTATGACGCTTGGTGGCAATATTCTGCAAATGGCCGGGCATGTAATGATAAAGGTCTGACTTGATCAAGGCCTTATACAATTGACGCATAACCCGGGTTTTTTCACTGTAAGGGATTTTAGGGAAATGACGATCGACGTAGGCCGCGGAGACCAGCGACGTGGCATCATGGATCTCTTCACGCAACGGATCAAAAATGGAGCAGGTTCGCACTTCACTGTTATTGAAGCCGATAAATAAACGAAAAAGGCCGCGCTGCAGCAGCATCTCCTCCAGAACCGGCTCTACCTGGTTAAACAAGCGGTCGATTTCACTTTCATAGCGACAACGATCTGACGCCGTTTCGCGTAACGAGGGATCCCCCTTGATGCCGATCTGTAGCTCGGTTGAACCCAGGCCTACCGCACTGACGATATTTTCCTGCATCACCAGTTGCTCCAGGTCTGTATTGTCTAAATGAATCTCGCTCAAAATGCTCTAAAACCCGAATTTATTATCCTGTCATCTGTTTGTCATATACATCCGAATAATACGGTTGTAAAACTACCAGAGTAAATTGATATGAATGAAATTGCTATTCAACATTTTGTTGAAATGACTGAAAAGTTTATCCGTCAAAACAAGGATTCCATGGACCACAGTGACCTGAAGAGCGTTACCGAGTTATATGAGGATTTAAACGCTGAATTATCGCGCCAGCGTTTATTTGATGAACTCTACCATTAACCCCCTCATTATTTAACCTGCTCCGGGTTGGGCTTTTTTTTAAGCCGGTTAGCCTTGCTGATTTTTTCAAATCCCAGTCCCTGGGAATGATCAGCCGTTTTGATTTTTTTCCCCAGGTATTGCCCACCCTGCTTCTGCTCCTTGAGCACCTGCTCTGTTTTTTTGTGTAGCTGCGCCTGGTAAGGCAATTGATAAACACGCGGGGGCTGTTCTGCCTTATCACTGTCCCTGACCCACCAATACATGACCCCGGTTTGCCCAGTCTTTTTATTCGGCTCATGAATATCGGTAGCAATCAGAATAAACTCATCGGGTAATTTATCCGTTGACGGCCAACCGGTGTATTGATGCAGCGACTGATACTGAACCCAGTAAAACACAGTGCATACCACTAATGCCAAAACCTTGTAACCGACTGCCAGCCGGGTTTTAAGCAGCAACACATAAAGCAGTACCAGAACAACAACAAAACCGGCCATTAAACCTAAAATCGCCCAGCCCATTACAATACCTCCAGACCAAAATTGGTGAATTTTTTCGGCAAGTGATTGATGCCACTCACCTCGCCATTGGCATCCAGCTCGAACCTTAGCACAGTCAATTCATCATCTTCCTTTTCCAACGTCACCTTATCGACGTATACCAACTTTAACGAGGGGTTTACCTTTTCGATTTTAACCGTAGCGGTCACCGGTTTTTGAGTGGTCGTTTTATAATATTGCAGGTTAACGATGTACTGGCCCGAAACGATACCGCGGATAGTCACCACTTCCTGGTTTATCGGGTAAACCTTTTCCACGCCATTGATCATGACTTTGTCATTCAGGTCACCCTGGTCGTCACGATCCAGGTGTAACCAACCCACATCGCTGTCACGATAAGATAACAGATTCTGATTGGGATCCTGTATCCAGATATCCAGATCATCCGGCTGATCATCCGGCCAGGTCACGGTAATAATATATTCCGCCTTCAAATTGACATTGCCCAGCTTGGCTATCGGGTTCATGAAGATAATGGAGATGAAAAACAGCAGGCTGAAACCCAGCAGGGTATTAAACAGCAGGTCGGTAAAGGGATCGGAAAGC
>JANTFY010000311.1 GCA_024763185.1 Gammaproteobacteria bacterium
GTTTGGAGGAAGCCTACCTTCTGCCTTTAACGATGAGGTGATGTTAAAAGAGCAGGTGTTGACCCAGTTAATAGAAGAGCAGGTGTTACTGGGTTACGTTCACGATAAAGGCTACCGTGTTGGCGATGACCAGCTTTTTGGATATATTCAGACCATGCCGTCGTTTCAGCAGGATGGGCAGTTCAGTAAAGAGTTGTATCGTAACCAGTTGGCCTCGCAAGGTTACCAGCCAGCTTTATTTGAACAGGAATTGCGCCGCAGTTCAGAAATGGAACAGCTAAACCAGGCGATCAGCAGTAGCGCTTTCACGGTACCAGTGCAGGTTGAAAAATATAATCAATTACTCAATCAGTCGCGTAAATTACGTACTTTGACGGTTGAAAACCAGAGTGACTCTATCAGTGTGTCGGATCAAGAAATTGCCGAATATTATAAAACACAAGCCGGCCTGTACATGGATCCAGCGATGGTCAAGGTTGATTATATTGAGCTCAACCTGGACAGCATCAAACAAAATATCGAAGTCAGTGAAGATCAGTTACAACAACGCTATGAACAGTTGGCGGATCAGTTAACAACCCCTGAGTTGCGTACTGCCAGCCATATCCTGGTTGCGGTAAAAAATGATGCCAGTGATGAAGAGATTGATCAGGCCAGGCAGAAAATTGAAGACATAAAGATAAAAATTGATCAGGGTGAATCATTTGCCGACTTAGCCAGACAGTATTCTGATGACCCGGGATCGGCTGCCGATGGAGGCGACTTGGGAGAAGTGGAACGTGGCATGATGGTAAAGCCGTTTGAAACTGTCCTGTTTTCCTTACAGGAAGGCGAGGTCAGTGATCCGGTGAGAACCCAATTTGGCTGGCATCTAATAAAGCTGCATGAAATTAGTGGTGGTGAAACACCTGATTTTGAGCAGGCTAAAGCCGACATCGAACAGGAACTTAAAATGGAAATGGCCGAGAGCCAGATATACGATCTGGCTGAAAACCTGGCCAACATCGGTTACGAGCAACCTGATTCCTTATTACCGGCTGCCGAGCAACTCGATCTGACTATCAAAACGACTGATTGGTTCAGCCGTGGTAAAGGCGAAGGTCTGGCACAGGAAGAGAAGGTTAGACAGGCTGCCTTTTCTGAGGATGTGCTCAAGCTGAATCGCAACAGTGAAACCCTTGAATTGAGTGACAACCGTATCGTGATCATGCATTTGAACAGTCACAAACCGGCGCAACAAAAATCATTGGAATCGGTTAAAACTCAAGTCATGGAAACATTAAAGAAAAAACAAGGTCGAGCTTTAGCGGAGTCGACCGGCAAACAGTTGCTTGAAGAAATAAAGCAGGGGCAAACGCTGGATGCGGTAGCCGAAAAAGCCGGGCTTAGCGTATTTGATGCAGGCTTTGTCACGCGTAGCGCTACCACCCTTGATCGAGATGTTCTAAATGCCGCCTTTTCCATGAAAAAACCGGCTGATCAGGCTGAGTATGAAGGCATTGCAGAAGTAGATGGTGATTATACTATTGTAGAATTATCGGCTATTCGCATTGATGAGCCGGATGATACTGCAGAAGATAAAGGGAGCGATGCGAAAGCATTACAGGATGCTAAAGCAAATTATGAATACCAGGCTTTGATTAAAAGTCTGGCTGAAAAAGCCGATATCATTCGTACACCCTTATCCGAATTAGAATAGCAATTTTCTGTATCTAAAAATAAAAAAAGGCCTGTTACAAACATAACAGGCCTTTTTTTTTATGTACCATAACAGTTGCGAACTTAATCAAGCACACCCATGCTGACAATATTGTAACCGGAGTCGACATAGATATTTTCCCCGGTAATGCCGGCAGCAAGATCAGAGCATAAAAAAGCCCCGGTGTTGCCTACGTCATCAATCGTGACATTTCGACGCAAGGGGGCATTGTGTTCTACTTCATCCAGAATCTTTTTAAAGCTGCCAATACCGGAAGCGGCCAGGGTTTTGATAGGGCCGGCAGATATCGAATTCACACGAATTCCTTCAGGGCCCAACGCCGCGGCCAGGTAACGTACGCTGGCTTCCAGAGATGCCTTGGCCACGCCCATGATATTGTAATTGGGTAAGGCGCGTTCGGCCCCCAGGTAACTCATGGTGATAATCGCACCATTGGTGTTCTGCATCATCGGGCGTGCTGCTTTGGCCATGGCAGAAAGGCTGTATGAACTGATGTCATGGGCAATGCGAAAAGACTCTCGATCAAGGTTTTCCAGGTAATCGCCATCCAGCGCCTCGCGTGGAGCAAATGCCACGGAATGAACCAGTGCATCCAGCGAATCCCAGCTTTTATTGAGTTCAGAGAAAAGGCTGCTGATGTCATCATCGTTGGCAACATCGCAGGGTAATACGATGTCAGAGCCAAATTCGGTGGCGAACTTTTCAACCCGCTGCTTGAGTTTTTCATTGGGATAACTGAAAGCCAGTTCAGCGCCTTCTCGGTGCATGGCTTTGGCGATGCCGTAAGCGATTGAACGGTTGCTGGCCACGCCCACGATAAGTGCTTTTTTTCCGCTTAAAAAACCCATATAAAATTTTCTCTTTCAGTTGTTTGTTAAAGCGGATTTTATAGTGCCGTTTACAAGGCGACAATGGATTTTTTCTTACGGGTTAAAATCCCGCCTATTTTGTATAAAAACCATTTCTGAAAATAACGGTCGAATAATTCTACAAAGTATTGATAATACTGACTGTATAAATTTTAAATAACGATAAGGAGTCGCAATGGGCTTAGGTCGAATATTCTGCCTT
>JANTFY010000312.1 GCA_024763185.1 Gammaproteobacteria bacterium
CAATACGTGGCCAGTCGATCAAGGCCGATTCGATTGGCAACAGGCAATCATCCAGTTGTTGCTGTCCTTCAGCATGAATCTGTCTCAACTCATCCAGTGTATAGGTTTTTTCATCCCAGAAAGGTTGTACACCGGTTCGTTCCAATGCTGACAGGTAGGCACCACAGCCCAGTTGTGCACCGATATCTTCTGCCAGAGTGCGGATGTAGGTTCCCTTGGAGCAAAGAATATCCAGCTCAAGCCGGTCATCGTTAAATGCCAGTATATCCAGCTTGTAGATTTCAATTTCCCGGCTTTTACGCTCGACCTCCAAACCCTGTCGAGCCAGGTTATACAGACGCTGCCCCTGGTGTTTGACTGCAGAATGCATGGGCGGTGTTTGTTGAATTTTACCGGTAAACTGCTGAACAACCTGCTGTAACTGTTCACTGCTGACGACAACCGGTTTTTGCTCGATGATATCGCCTTCCGCATCGGCCGTCGTGGTGGTGATCCCCAGTTTACAGGTAGCCCGGTAGGACTTGGATGAATCCAGCAGAAAACCGGAATACTTGGTGGCCTCACCGAAACAGATGGGTAACAATCCCGTCGCCAGCGGATCCAGGCTGCCGGTATGCCCGGCCTTGTTGGCCTTGAAAATAGTACGCGCTGCCTGCAAGGCTTTATTGGAACTCAGACCCAAAGGTTTATTCAATAACAGGATGCCGTTAACATCACGGTAACCCCTGGGTTTACGGGAGCGTCGGGCCATTATTCTTGGTTGGAATTTCTCTGATCTTTGGCGATGACAGAACCAATTAGTTCATCCATGGTGCGCCCACGAATATCGGTGTCATCAAAAATAAATCGAAGTCTGGGCGTATTGCGTGACTTGATAACTTTGCCGAGTTCACGTTGCAAAAATCCGGCAGCATGATTCAAGGCCTGCTGCGTGGCTTCGCTGTCCTCAGCATTCAACACACTGAAATACACTTTCGCAAGCGATAAATCCCGCGTGACCTGCACGTCCAGAATACTGGGGTGAGCCAGTCTCGGGTCTTTTAACGAGTGCGTAATTAATGCTGACAGTTCACGATGAATCTGCGAAGCGAGACGATCACTGCGAGAATAATCTTGCGGCATGAATGTTACCTTGCGAGGAGTTTCGACCTGCTATTACAGAGTACGAGCCACTTCAACACGCTCAAACACTTCAATCTGGTCACCCGGTTTGACGTCATTGTAATTCTTTACCGCAATACCGCATTCGGTGCCATTTTTAACCTCGTTGACATCGTCCTTAAAGCGACGCAATGATTCCAGTTCACCTTCATAAATCACCACGTTATCGCGCAACACACGAATGGGTTGCCCTCGTTTGACCGTGCCTTCAATGACAATGGATCCCGCCACGGCACCAAACTTGGGCGACTTGAAGACATCCTTGACTTCGGCCAGGCCGATAATTTTTTCCTGCGTCTCGGGCGACAACAGTCCGCTCATGGCGGCTTTGACATCATCAATGACATCATAAATAACACTGTAATAACGTATCTCGATACCGTAATCACCTGCAATACGTTTTGCAGAAGCATCCGCCCGGACATTAAAGCCGATAACCAGGGCATCCGAAGCCGCGGCCAGGTTTACATCAGATTCATTGATACCACCAACCCCGGTGCCCACCAGCTTTACCCGCACTTCATCGGTAGACAGTTTCATCAGGGCGTCATTAAGTGCTTCAGAAGAACCCTGGACATCGCACTTGATCAGAATATTCAATTCAGCCACATCACCTTCAGCCATGGCATCGAACATACCCTGCAACTTGGCTTTCTGCTGGGCAGCAAGACGTGCTTCACGTATCTTGGTTTCACGCGTCTGGGCAATTTCTCGTGCCCGTCGCTCATTTTCGACCACAAAGACTTCATCACCGGCATTTGGCGTGCCGGACAGACCCAACACCACAACCGGCATCGACGGACCGGCCTTTTTGATCATCTTCGCGGATTCATCATACATCGCGCGCACCCGTCCGAATTCGGTGCCTGCCAGCATAATCTGCCCTTGTTCCAGCTGACCTGACTGCACCAACACGGTAGCCACGGGGCCGCGACCCTTATCGAGAGAGGCTTCTACAACTATGCCTTTGGCCATGCCCTGGTCAACAGCCGTTAACTCCATGACTTCCGCCTGCAGTAAAATGGCTTCGAGCAACGCGTCAATACCTTCACCGGTATGCGCCGACACATTAACAAACATGTGCTCGCCACCCCACTCTTCAGGAATAACCTCCAGCGCACTGAGTTCGTTGCGTACCCGATCCGGGTCGGCATTTTCTTTATCGATCTTGTTGACCGCAACAATTAAGGGGACTTTCGCAGCCTGAGCATGCTGTATGGCTTCTTTGGTTTGCGGCATAACACCATCATCGGCCGCTACCACCAGAATGACAACGTCGGTGGCCTGCGCACCACGCGCCCGCATTGCGGAAAACGCGGCATGGCCCGGCGTATCCAGAAACGTGATAATGCCGTGATCCGTTTCAACGTGATAAGCACCGATATGCTGGGTAATGCCGCCCGCCTCACCCGAGGCTACGCGGGTTTTACGAATGTGATCCAGCAATGAAGTTTTACCGTGATCAACATGGCCCATAATGGTTACAACCGGAGGTCGGGGTGCAATATGTTCTTCTTTGCCTTCAGAACCTTTTAACAGCTCTTCCTCGATATTTTCTTCCTTGGCCGCTACCGCTTTATGCCCCATTTCTTCCACCAGCAGAATGGCAGTATCCTGATCCAGCA
>JANTFY010000313.1 GCA_024763185.1 Gammaproteobacteria bacterium
ACCATGTCGGCCACCCCATCCATGACATCTTCACCCGTAAGCAGCGTTCGGCCATAGTCCATCAACTCTGCCACCGTTTTCCCATCACGCGCGCCCTCCATGATGGCTGCACTGATAAAGGCCACGGCTTCTGGGTAGTTGAGCTTCAGGCCACGATTCTTTCTTCGCTCTGCCAACAGGGCGGCAGAAAAAATAAGTAACTTGTCTTTTTCTCGGGGAGTGAGTTCCATAACTTACCTTTAATGATGTTGTTTTATGTCGCCCAGATTCGGGGTTGAACCGGTTCTTTTTGAACCATCAGAGGACGGCAGTGTTGCCAAAGACGTATAAAATAGCTATCCAGATCTGAGGTACTCTGCCCCATATATCGGGCAATCAATAATTTTTCGCCGGGCTGGGTGATCCCGCAGTACCCTTTTTCCGCCGCAATGGCGGATAATTCCCTGACGGTTGACCGATCCAATTGATGACCAAACAGGACAAAGGTTCCCATCACCGGGTTCCCTCTCAGCCCACTCGATCTTTTAATCTCCTGTGCGTCAACTTTTTGTTTTTCAGTATAAACCCGTTGTTTGTCATGAAACACATTGAGCTCGGTAATCACCTGGCCTTCATCAAATGCTTCGTCATTGACCGGTCTCCCAAAACAGTGCTTTTCCCATAACAAGCCAACACCTGTGCCCTCTATGTGCATGGCAGTTTTCGCATGCACGCGGGCACCGGGAAAGTAGATATTCTCTTGCGGCAGATATTCATTGACCGATTGATCCTGAATATCCAGATGCTGATTTACCGTGGCGGTATCACCGGCCGATAAATAAAACTTGGTCGCGCCCGGAGTTGTCAGCAAAGCCCTGGATTGAGACTGGGAACGTAACCTCAGCTCAAGCGAATCACCACCTACCACACCACCCGGGGGATGCAGCAGGTAAACATGACAGGTTTCCTGTTCCGGATAAAACGGCCTTTGTACAGACAAGGGCCCACAACGTTTGATCGGCACTAGCAGGGTTTTTTCCTCGCCGACCACCAGGTCCAGTTCCAGGTAGGCATCCCAGTTTTGCGTCTGTCGGGCAGCAGATAACATGAATGGCCGTTATTTTTTTACACGGGTCTTTTTTCTGGCCGAAAGAAACAGGTAAGCAGCCACGGCGACCCCTGCAAGTGCTATAACCAAAACCCAAAGCAAATCGGCAGATTGGCTCGCCGTCATCATTTCATGGCCAGGGTGGGACATTACAGAAAAAGGTAACAGGCTTAATAAAAAGGCAGTTTTTTTCATCGTTTTTTCTCACACGGTTAAATATTTTTTGATCAGTTCATCACTTAACTGATCGATCGGTCCGGCAGCCACTTTCCGCCCTCGATCAAGGATGGAAAAATTATCCGCTATGCGTCTCACGATCGGTAACTTTTGCTCAACCAGCAACACGGTCAAACCGATGTCGGTCGTCAACTGTCGTATGATATCACCAATCTCATGCACGATATTGGGTTGTATGCCTTCCGTTGGTTCATCCAGAATCAGCAATGAGGGATCGACCACCAGCGCACGGCCAATGGCCAGCTGTTGCTGTTGACCACCGGACAAATCACCACCACGGCGATTCAACATATCCTTCAATACCGGAAACAACTCATAGATAAATTCAGGGATTGTTTTCAACTTGTCTTTTCTGGCACCGAGACCAATTTGCAGGTTTTCGTGGACCGTCAATAATGGGAAAATCTGCCGTCCCTGTGGCACGTAACCTATGCCCATCGATGCCCGTTTCTCGGCATTGACCGCAACGATATCTTCACCCTTGAAGACAATTCGACCGGAACGAACCGGCTGCAGGCCCATGATGCAGTTGAGTAACGTGGTCTTGCCCACGCCATTACGCCCCATCAGACAGTTACATTTTCCTTCTTCAAGCTCCAGGTCCACATCCCACAGGGTATGGCTCTCGGAATAGTACTGGTTCAATTGGCTAATCGATAACATGAATTATTCCCCCAGATAAACTTCAACCACGGATGGATCTGCCTGCACTTCATCCATGCTGCCTTCAGCCAGTACGCTACCCTGATGCAACACGGTGACATCGCGTGCAATGGAGCGTACAAAATCCATATCATGTTCCACCACCACAACCGAGTGATCACCGGCCAGTTGATTGAGGAGCTCTGCCGTTTTATCCATTTCCTGGTGGGTCATGCCAGCCACCGGTTCATCCACCAGTAACAGGCGCGGCTCCTGCATCACCAGCATGGCGATTTCCAGCCACTGTTTTTGTCCATGAGACAACAGTGATGCGGATGACTGTTTTAATTCCATCAAACCTGCCTGCAACAGGATTTCATCGATACGGTCTTTTTGTTCTCCATTGAGGCGGGCGGTGAGACTGGCCCAGACGCGTTTGTTGGCTGCCATGGCCAGTTCAAGGTTTTCAAATACCGAATGATGTTCAAATACCGTCGGTTTCTGGAATTTTCGACCTATACCAATCTGGGCAATCTCCGGTTCGCTGAACTGCAGTAAATCGATATCCTGACCAAAATAAACAGACCCTGTATCGGGACGGGTTTTACCCGTGATGATATCCATCAGGGTGGTTTTGCCGGCACCATTGGGACCGATCAGGCAGCGCAGCTCACCCTCACGGATATAAAGATTCAAATCATTGATCGCCTTGAACCCGTCAAAACTGACCGACAGGTCTTCAATGTAAAGAATCATGCCTTTGGAAGTGTCCGGCACCAGTTCATCGGT
>JANTFY010000314.1 GCA_024763185.1 Gammaproteobacteria bacterium
TCGCCGGTGTATAGCATCAGGCTACCGGGTGCGATAGAGGGCACGTAATACTTGACCGGTTGTTCCATACCGTCCCGGTGAGTCCCTTCTCCCACCGCTACCGGTCCCCAGTATTCCTTACCATAGGAAATCACTGGCCAGCCGTAGTTTTTACCTTTTTCGATGAGGTTGATTTCGTCTCCGCCGCGCGGACCGTGTTCAATCGACCATAGGCGTTTTTGTTGATCGTCCCACACCAGGCCCTGCGGATTGCGATGACCGTAGCTCCAGATTTCGGGCATGGCGCCGGGGGTATTGATAAAAGGATTATCCGGTGGGACTGATCCATCCTTATTGACACGCAAGATGGAACCGGCATGGGTTTTCAGGTTTTGACCGTTGGGGCGAACACCCCTGTCACCGACAGAGAAGTAAAGATATCCTTTATCATCGAATGCAATGCGGCTGCCAAAATGACGGCCGTTATTGCTGGCGGACTGGGTGACCAACAGCTCTGTCCAGTCCTCCAGCTGGTCGCCGTTCAGGCGTGCCCTGGCCAGCACGGTTACCCCTCGGCCCTGCACGGTTTTACTGTAGGTGAAATATATCCAGCCGCCGGGTTGATAATCAGCCGCAACGGCTACATCCAGCAAACCGCCCTGCCCGCTGGCATACACGTCAGGCAGGCCGCCCAGGTACTTGACCTTAGCAGTTTTAGTATTGAGCAAACCGGCTTTTCCGGCCCGCTCGGTGAACAGAATTTCATGCTTGCTGATAAACGTCATGCCCCAGGGCACACCCAGGCCAGAGGTGACCTGTTCGAGTTTGAAATCTTCCGCAGCAGCCCAGGCGGGCATTATCAGGATCAATATGGCTATGATTTTTTTCATGGCGTCCTACCTGTCAAAATAACCATATACTGTCTGCATTAACTCGGTACTGCGTTTTAGCGGTTGCTCGCGAATCAGTTTCTCTTCGATAGCGATGCGGTCAAACAGGGCATCCATGGAGCGGTCCAGAACATAGTGGTCGATATCAACCGTGTACTGATTGCCGGGATCCATGGTATTGATCATTTTGCTCAGGGATTTATAGGCGCTGGTGAGGCCGGTTTTACCGGTCGCATCGCTGATGATGGGCATGAAGCGGTCACGTAAGGCCGTTTCGGTACGCGATCTAAAATAGGTCGTGGCCGCATCGTCTTGTCCCTGCATGATAGTCAGCGCATCCTCGATGCTCATGTTTTCGATCGCGCTGGTAAACACCGGTGTCGCCTGTTTGACCGCCTGTTTGGCAGCACGATTCAAGCGCGTCTCAAAATCATCGACCTTTCTACCCTGCCCCAGTTTACGCAATAATGAAGCGGGTTTATCCAGTTCTTGAGGCATGCCGATACGATATTTGTTGGACAGATTAAATCCTTCCAGGCTGCCGAGCAGGTACACCGAATCATCCACACCCTGGCTTAATGCCTGCTTGATGGCTGTCACCATTTGCATGCTGCTGATCTGCGGTTCGCTGACGCCGGTATTCTTTTTAATCGCCGATTTAACCTCTTCAAGAATCGGCTTCGACTTTTCAACGATGGGTTCTATCTTTTCCTGGTAGGGTGCCAGTTCCTCGCAGCCTGCGAGCATCAGGTGTAAACCTATAAAAGGTAAAAGGATGATTGTGTAGCGTTGCATGTTTATTCCTTATTCGGGTTGATGCTGAAAGTTTATCAATAATTGCCTTGAGGGAGTATCTCTCGAGTCGAATCAGGAACCATTTAATGCTGACAGATTGTTAACTCACCCACTCGAGGCGTTCCCAGAACCAGTATAACGCGATAGCAGAAATCAAAACCGAACCCGGAACCACGACAAGTTTGCGGTATAGCTGCGGTTGCTTTCTAAACCAGATTGTTACACTAAAATAAGCCACCGAGATGACAAACAACTGGCCGAATTCAATCCCCAGATTGAAACTCACCAGTGCCAGTGCAAAAGCATCTCTGGGCATACCAAATTCTGACAACATCGAAGCAAAGCCCAGCCCATGTAACAGGCCGAAACCGAAAACCACGTACAGGCGACTTTTGTTGAGTTTGGGATTGAGCAGGTTTTCAATGGCCACAAATGCTATCGACAACGCGATCAAGGGCTCGACAACGCGTGACGGCAAGCTGAAGATATCGAGCATCGACAGGCTTAGGGTGATCGAGTGTGCCAGTGTAAACATCGTCACCTGCCACAGCAGAGGCTTCATTTTCAGGCTCAGCAGAAAAATACCAATCACAAACAGGATGTGATCCATCCCCAGCGGAAAGATATGCTGAAACCCCGCGCCGGTATAGGTTTTCAACACGTTCCAGACGGGTTGCCGGGTGAAGATTTCATCCAGCGGATAGGGCTCGGTGTATACGTCTTCCTTGATCCACTGGTGGTCCGACCAGTGCCATCGTTCATTGTCTTCATCGACCTGGCGCACCCGCGTAGCATGATCGCCAAATGCCATCGGGTAAAACCAGGTCAGCTGCTTGTGTTCTCGACTGGCCTTGCCCGTCAGGGTTAACACGCTGATACGTGGTACCTTGGTATACCCGGGTTCCGGTATCTCAACCGAGGCTAGTTGCAAAGGAATGGATTGCCCATCCATTTTCAGGTCGATGCCTTCCAGCAATGTTGGCTTAAAGCTATTAAAGTGTTCGGATAATTCTTCCGCCTGCAT
>JANTFY010000315.1 GCA_024763185.1 Gammaproteobacteria bacterium
ATGATCCAAACGGTCATGCTGCGTTCTTTGCTGCAGGCCAGTTACGCACCGGATACCAAGACCGGTCATTTCGGACTGGCGCTGGACGACTATGCGCATTTTACCTCGCCGATAAGGCGCTACCCGGATCTGCTGGTACACCGGGGCATACGCTACTTTCTGCAAACAGGTGGTAATACGCCTTATGCTTATGATCATAACGCGATGGTGGTGCTGGGTGAATCCTGCTCACAATATGAACGACGTGCCGATCTGGCCACGCGTGATGCCGAGGACTGGCTGAAATGCGAGTTTCTGCAAAAACACGTGGGTAATGAATACAAAGGCATTGTCACCACGGTGACCAGCTTTGGCATGTTCGTTCAGCTGGAAGATTTGATGATTGATGGGCTGGTGCATGTCACTTCGTTGAAACGCGATTACTACCAGTTTGATGCGGCGCACCATCGCCTGGTCGGTGAAAAAACCGGACGCATCTACCAGTTGGGCGACCAGGTTACGGTGAACGTGGTTCGCGTGGACATGGATGAACGTAAGATCGATTTCGACCTGGTCAGCAGTACTTCGGCCCGTTTTATGGATGATAAAAAAGAGGACTCGAAAAAGTCCGCTAAAGCGTCACGCAAGGATTTTCCTGCCAAAAAGAAAAGTAAAAACATCAGGAAAAAATCCACCGGCAAAACCCGTAAAAAGACGAGCAGGAAAAAACGCTGATGTCGCAATCGTTTATCTATGGCCTGCATGCAATCAAAAAAATGCTGCAGTTTTCCGTGGATGAATGTGAGGAGCTGTATTGCCTGCAATCCAAAAACCAGCGACTGCAGCAAATCATTAGCCTGGCCAAACAGAAAAAAATAAAAACGGTTGTTCAATCCCGCGAGCAACTGGATGCCTTGAGCGGCAGCCAGAAACACCAGGGCTGCGTGTTAAAGGTCAGGGCCGGTGCTCATAAAGCTATCAGCCTCGAGGAGTTACTGCAGCAGGTCAATGATCAAAGCCTGTTGCTGGTGCTGGATGGTGTGCAGGACCCGCACAACCTGGGTGCCTGCCTGAGAACAGCGGATGCGGCCGGCGTGATGGCCGTTATAGTTCCCAAAGACCGTGCAGTCGGCATGACACCGGTGGTAAAAAAAGTGGCCGCCGGAGGCGCCGAATCGGTGCCCCTGATTACCGTCACCAACCTGTCCCGCAGCCTGAAACAATTACAAAAGGCCGGTGTCTGGCTGGTGGGGACTTCCGGTGAGGCGGATAAAAACCTGTACGAAACGGATTTACCGGGCGCGATCGCGCTGGTCATGGGTGCAGAAGGTGAGGGTATTCGACGTCTGACCGCCGAGCAATGCGATTACCTGGTCAAGTTACCGATGAAAGGGCAGGTGGAAAGCCTCAATGTATCGGTCGCCACCGGCATCTGCCTGTATGAAATCAATCGTGCGCGAATGGTATAAAAGTCCCGGGTAAAATATTGTCGCTTTAAGGTCCTGAAAAAATCACATTTCTTCACATATCAGTATTAAAGAATATGCTACTGTTTTGCGCGTCACTGGAAGGGTCAGGTTTTACCGTATCGTCGATATATTGCTGAAAATGGGGTGTTGACGAACCTGGCTTTGACAATGTGGAAAAATAAGCACTGCTTGTAACAATAAAAAAGGAACAACTCATCTAATGATTTCTAAAAACTTCGGAATCCTGATTCATTTTATTGTCGGGGTATTACGGTCGAGTCTACTCGTTTTTAATCCAGGCAAACTGGTACTTTTATTTTTATTATTTTCCTCAACCAGCGTTCATGCGCTGGTCACACCGACCTTTAATTCATCTGACGGGCCGACGCTGCTATCAGGCGGCAGCGCGGATTTAACCGTTGGTGCGAAATATATTTATCAAAATGTAGCGACTTCAACAGACGGCATACTGGTGGATGCCATTGTCACGATAGTGGCTATCAATAACAGCTCTATTAGAGGCGGTACAATCGATAACCTGCTCGGGGTTGATGATCGATTCGAGCCTTTGACCAATACCTCGTCCGCCGATGGGTATGTCGAATGGAACGTCGAGTTCGTACAGGATGGAACCGTAACCAACGCCACGGATACGGGTGTCAGGGCCTATTTGAATTCGTTTACCCTGGAGGCCATCGATGTCGATGGCTGGGAATATTTCGAGGTTATCGTCACCAACTCCTATACCCTCGAAGGAGGCAATAACCCGAGCACGGAATTGACCGTTTCCACCAATGGCGCCTATACAAAATTCCAGAGTGGCGCTGATGCCGCCAATAATATCGATATTGCGAATACCGAATATATCGTCAGAATTAATTATGAAAATGTTAATTCGATAACGTTCAGAAACGGCAGCGCCGTCAACAGTAGTGATCGCCAGAACTCCATGAGTTTTACCGGTGAGGTCAATTTCGATTCCGAAGATACCACCGTGTTAAATGTGGCGCCGGTAGTGGTAGCCAATACCGGCAACACGGTTGAAATGAACAGCAGTTTTAATGTCAATCTGTTAACAGGCGCCAGTGATGCTGATGGCAATATGGACCTGTCGACAACTCAACTGATTGATCCGACTGATTTTGGCAACCTCGGTTCTGTTGGTAACCCGTTGGTTATCGCGGGTGTCGGCACCTATAGCGTTGATGCAACCGGTAACCTGACTTTCACGCCAGTTA
>JANTFY010000316.1 GCA_024763185.1 Gammaproteobacteria bacterium
AACTTTGACCTCAAATTTATCAATGCGGCAGCCGAACGCAGTGGCATAAAACGTAACCCGTTTCATCCTTTCAGTACCTTTGATACGGTATCCCTGTCCGGCCTGGCTTATGGCCAAACCGTGTTATCACGCTCGGTGCAGGCAGCCGGCTTGGATTGGGATAACCGAGAAGCCCATTCGGCAATCTATGATGCAGAGAAAACAGCCCAGTTGTTTTGCAAGATTGTAAACGACATGCCTTTTTTCCCGCCGCAAACCTGAAACTATAACGAATCTGGCCCTGAATATTTCCCATTAATAGCCCCGGAAAACATCTGTATTTCCACGGGGATGGGCTATACTGATGGGAAATAAGAACTACTCAGATTAATGTTAAACAAAGAAGATATCTCCATCCTCATCGTTGATGACCTGCAGTTCAGTTGCGAAGTGGTTAAATCAAGCCTGAAAAAATCAGGTTACCAGGATATCCGCACCGCCAATTCCGCCAACCAGGCCATGTTACTCATCAATCAAAAAAGGGCTGATGTCATACTGGCTGATTTCTGGATGCCTGAAATGAATGGCCTGGAAATGACCGACCTGATTCGTCGCTGGGACGAAAACAACAATCGCTACACCGGCATCATATTACTCACTGCCGAAGACACGACATCCAGTATTGTGGTGGCCTTTGATCACGGTGTGGACGATTTTATTTCAAAATCGGCCAACCAGTTTGAACTGGCTGCCCGGGTATTTGGAACCGCCAGGGCGGCCTGGCAGCAAAACCAGCTGCGCAAATTAAACCTGGACCTGACCAAACATTACCAGAAATATCATCACATGAGCCTGATGGATTCCGACACCGGACTGGCCAACCGCAGGCAACTGGAAAAGACCATGGACTCGATGATCAACCACTGTGAAACTCGAGGTGGTGGCCTGGCTGTTGCTTTAATACGCCTCAACATCGATGACCCAGGCTCCGATCCCATGGAACTGAACAAAATCCGCAAGGGCACGTTACGTACCGTATCCAATTCCCTGCAACTGGTATTACGACCGATGGACCAAATTGCGCGTTATGACAAATACACTTTTGCCATTGCACTGGTCTATGCCGATCACAATACTTTTAACCTGGAAATGTTCGAACGCAGTACCCGCAGTATTTTAAAACATACCCATCAACTTTCCGATCAGGGTAAAAAACTGAACCTGTCGATGGGCACCTGGAATACCGAACAATTTGATCCTATGCCGAAGGTGAGCGACGTGTTATTGCAGACAGAATCAAATCTGCGCCCTCTGGACATTTCTGAAGCATAAGACCCCCAAATCTAAATAAAAAAGCCTGAAGTAGAAATACTTCAGGCTTCTTTTGATAGCGATTAAAAATGATCCAGTTAACTGGCTTTTTTTGCAATCGCTTCCTTGGCCATTTTTTCCAGATCGCCGCTTTCTTTCATCTCCAGCGTGATATCGCAGCCACCGACCAGTTCGCCGTCGATATAAACTTGCGGGAAAGTCGGCCAGTCTGCATAACGCGGCAGATTCTGGAAAATTTCAGGATCCGTCAACACGTTCACATAAGCAAACTCGATACCCAGCGACATTAATGCCTCTGCAGTACGGCTGGAAAATCCACATTGTGGCAACTGCGGGGTACCTTTCATGTAAATGACCACAGGATTGGATTCAACCTGCTCTTTAATACGCTCTAATACGTCCATACAAAACCTCGATTAATAACTGACTAATTTAGTCGGGTATTATAAATCGCAAGCGACAAGTTGCAAGTGGAAAGTGAGAAACCACGGGTCAATAAACCTGTTTTTGACCTTTTAACTATAACCGTTTAACTCACAAATGCGTTTGCAGCCAATACTCCAGCAACGCGCAATGCCACAGTTTACTGCCATTAAGGCGGGTGAAGTGCTGCTCAGGTTCGGCCAGTAAAGTATCTATATAGGATCTGGAAAACAGCCCGCGTTCGCGGCTTTGTTGAGAATTCAACGTATCCGCCATGAACTCATAAAAATCTCCCCGGACGTATTTGAGCGCCGGCATCGGAAAGTAGCCCTTGGGGCGATCGATAACACTATCCGGCAGGATGCCGCGTGCTATCTCCTTGAGGATGCCCTTGCCCTGGTGCAGCATTTTCAATTCCGGCGGACACTGGGCAGCCAGTTCAACCAGGTTCTGATCGAGGAAAGGCACCCGCGCCTCCAGCCCCCAGGCCATGGTCATGTTATCCACCCGTTTGACCGGGTCATCGACAATCAGAGTGGTCACGTCAAAGCGCAGTACCGCGTCCATAAAGGTTTCGGCATGTTCGCTGTTTAACGCCTTGGCCACCAGTTCCGAGGTCACGTCGTCTACCTGGTAACGCCCATCCACCGTCTGCAGATATTCATCATGATCGCGATCAAAATACCACTGCGAGAAACGTTCAATGGGTTTGCCCGCACTGGCCAGCATGCGTGAATACCAGAAATAGCCGGCGAAGACTTCGTCCGCACCCTGTCCGCTCTGCACCACCTTGACCGATTTGGATACTTGCTCCGATAACAGGTAAAAAGCCACGGCATCCTGACCGAACATGGGTTCTGACATATTGGCTACCGCTTCCGGCAGTCTCTTCAGGACTTCCGAGTTCGGAATCAGGTATTTATGGTGATCGGTGTCATACATCGCCGCCAC
>JANTFY010000317.1 GCA_024763185.1 Gammaproteobacteria bacterium
ACTTCGTCATCGTAATCACTTTCTGTTTTACCCATTCCAAACAGTCGCTTGATGCGGTTTACGCCTTCAATCAGGCCACCCGGGATAAAAATGATGATAATCATGAATAGCACGCCCAGGGTCAGGTGCCAGCCTTCACCGACAAACGGGCGAGTGATTAACACCATGAAGTCAGACAGGGTTTCGGGCATAAAGGCAAAAGCCTGGTGCAAAACCTGGTCGTTGAAAGCCGAGAAAATATTCTCAAAGTACTTGATGGTCGCAGCACCGAGAATGGGGCCGAACAGGGTGCCGACACCACCCAGAATAGTCATCAGAACCACCTCTCCGGAAGCCGTCCACTGCATGCGTTCGGCTCCGGCCAAAGGATCGGTAATGGCCATCAGTGAACCGGCCAGGCCCGCGTACATGCCGGAAATGACAAAGGCTGATAACAGGTACGGCCGGGTATTGAAACCGGTGTACTCCATGCGGGTCTGGTTGGATTTGATTGCCAGCAGTTTCATGCCGTAAGGCGAGCGAAAGATTTTAAGAGAGACCCAGAAACCCAGGATCAATACTGCCGCACAAAAATAAAAGGCAGAGTAACCGGTCATGGTTATACCAAACAGGGTGCCAAGTGGTGAGCCCTGAATCTCGATTCCAATCGCCTTGTCGATGATACGGGGGTCTTCCACCAGAACGCGCAAACCGGTTTCACCGTTGGTGATGGGTGTCAGCACCGAATAGGCCAGATTGTAAGACATCTGAGCGAAAGCCAGGGTCAGAATCGAAAAGTAAATCCCGGTACGTCGCAGGCTTAAAAACCCGATCACTACCGCGAACAGGCCGGATAATAATACAGCGAAAATAACGGCCGGAATGACATTCATACTAAGTAGTTTGAATGACCAGACTGCTGTGTAGGAGCCTATACCCAGAAAGGCCGCATGACCAAAAGACAGATAACCGGTCAGGCCAAACAGAATGTTATAACCGATTGCGAACAGACCAAAAATGGCAAATTTCTGCAGCAGATCAGGATAACCGGCGCCAATGAATTTACCCCACAGGGGCGCAGTCAGTACCACCGCGGAAAAAATAAGCAGCGTAAAGGTATCACGGGTACGGCTGGAAGCTTTTATTGTTTGCATATTAATCCTCCTAGTCCTTACCCATCAGGCCACGGGGCCTGACCAGTAAAATAATAACCGCAACCAGGTAGATAATAATCTGATCGATACCGGGCAGGATCGATTTCACCTCGTTCATGGAAAAGAATGATTGCAAGATGCCAAGCAAAAACCCTGCGGCCACGGCACCAGGCAATGACCCCATGCCTCCGACAACCACGACCACAAAGGACAATACAAGAAAATCCATGCCCATGTGATAATCCGGCGGTAGTATGGGGGTGTACATAACCCCGGCGAGCCCGGCCACCACTGCAGCCAGGCCAAACACAATGGTAAATCGCCGTTGAATATTGATACCGAGCAGGCCGACGGTTTCACGATCATGCATACCCGCACGCACCACCATACCGAAGGTTGTCAGGTGCAGGAAAGCAAAAACTCCGCCAATGATGGCCAGAGAAAAAGCCAGGTATATCATGCGCCACCAGGGATAAACCAGCCCGTCAGCACCAAACAGTGCGCCGATATTGGCGCTGCCCGAGACGATGTCCGGAGCAGCAGTCGGGATCGGGTTGGCGCCGAAGTTGGCCTTGATGATTTCCTGGATAACAATGGCCAGTCCGAAAGTGACCAGGATCTGGTCCGCATGTTCGCGTTTGTAGAAGTGGCGAACCAACCCACGCTCCATTGCCAGGCCAATCAACAGCATGATTGGAACCGCGGCTAAAATTGAAATAGGCACCGCATAATCAATAATCATGGTGCCGGTATCACCCCACCAGATTTCAAGATAGGGTGTTTCCTTGTAGGCATCAAAAAAGGTGATGCTTTCGTCTTTCACCTTTTTGGAAATAGTCAGCAGGCCCTGTATGCTGACTGCCACAAATGCACCCAGCATGAACAGTGCACCGTGAGCAAAATTCACCACCCCAAGGGTGCCGAATACGAGGGTCAGCCCAAGCGCGATCAGTGCGTAGGCACCGCCCTTGTCCAGCCCGTTTAGAATTTGTAGCAGAAATGCATCCATAGTTAAGGTCTTTTTGGTCTGCTTTTAATGAATAGGCCGGTCACTATAAGGTGACCGGCCTGTTTACGCCAGAGAATTAAGCGTTACAACTACCTAAAGTACCGGCGTAGCCTTCCATATCTGGAGAGTACTCAACCTTGGCACGTGGAGTCACTTCTACCACTTTTAGCAGGTCAAACTGAGAAGAGGGCTTCTCGTTACCCTTTACAACCAGTACATCTTTGAAGCATTGATGGTCTTCCGCACGGTATTCGGTGGGGCCGTTGCCCATGCCGTCAAACTTGAAGCCTTCAAGCGCTTTAGCAACACCACAGGGGTTGAAAGTACCGGCCATTTCACAAGCGTTGGCATACAGCAGTGTCTGTACGTAACAGGTGTGGGCAGCCTGAGAGGGTGGGAAGCCGTACTCGGCGCCGAAGGATTTGACGAATGCCTTTGAGCCTTCGTCGGTAAGAGACCAGTTCCAGTTGGTGGAACCATAAATACCCTTGATATTTTCACCAGCGCCTTGAGCCATCAGGCGAGAGAACAATGGAAC
>JANTFY010000318.1 GCA_024763185.1 Gammaproteobacteria bacterium
GGCAAAATAAAAAATGATGAATTCTTCGGTGAGGTCGAAATTTACCGCGACAAGGTCGCTATTACACTACCGCTGCAATACGAAGACGGCATTAAACCCGCGCTGGTGAAAATAAAAACCGCGGGACAAGGCTGTGCCGATATCGGGGTCTGCTACCCTCCCCTGTATCAATCACTGACCATGGATCTCACCAGCACCGCCAAGGTTAATCCACAACCCTACCAATTCAATCCGATTCAGGCCACCAGCAACACGGTTGACAGTGGTGTCAATGAATTGCAGAACCTGCTGCAACAGGCCATTGAGCAACCCTCAAAAACCGAAACTCAACCGGAACCCGTGAAAACCGAAAGCCTCAATCCGCTCGCCCTGCTGCAGTCACTGGGAGAAGATATCGGCTTGCAGGATGAAGATGAAATTCCACATCCGGACGAGGCTTTTAAACTGGCCGCCGTTATCGATAAAAACAATATTATCCAGGCCGAAATCCAGCTTTATAAAAACACCTACCTGTATCGCGACAAGATGAAAGTGCAACTGGTGGATGGCAGCGGCCATAGCCTGGGCGCTATCTCGCTGCCCGCCGGCGATGAAAAGAACGATGAGTTTTTTGGTCTGATGCAGGTGTTTCATGACTACGTTAAAGTCTCCATCCCGCTCTTGTCAGAAGCGAATGCCAGTACCCAGAGCGTCATCTCGTTTGCTTACCAGGGCTGTGTTGAAGATAAAATCTGTTACCCACCGATCACCAAATACTTCAAGGTTGACCTGGACCAACGTACGCTGGAGATTTCCGATGATGCCCCAAGCATCAATGGCAACAGCACTGTGGACAGCACCAGTAACGTAACGAATACTGAACAGGCTCTATCCCCACAAACCGTTGGCATGGCCGAACAACCGGCAAGCGAACAGGACCGCTTTGCAGGTATCATCGCCAATGAAAACCTGCTGATTATTATCGGTTCGTTTTTTCTCGCTGGCCTGTTACTGACCTTCACGCCCTGCGTGTTTCCGATGATCCCCATCCTGTCGGGCATCATTGCCGGCCAGGGAGACAACATCACCACCAAAAAAGCCTTCACGCTGTCACTGGTTTACGTGCTCGCCATGGCATCCACCTACGCCGTGGCCGGTGCGATTGTGGGACGTTTCGGAGCGGAATTTAATATACAGGCCTGGTTCCAGGATCCGGTCATTCTGAGCATTTTCGCCGGCATCTTTGTCCTGCTGTCACTGTCAATGTTCGGCTTTTACGACCTGCAAATGCCCAACTTCATCCAGAGCCGCCTGACCGAATTCAGCAACAAGCAGCAAGGCGGCACACTGGTCGGTGTCGGCATCATGGGCCTGTTATCGGCCCTGATCGTGGGGCCCTGTATCACTGCGCCCCTGGTCGGCGTATTAATCTTTATCTCGCAGACACAGGACATGGTACTCGGTGGCCTCGCCCTGTTTGCTCTGGGCCTGGGCATGGGCGCCCCGCTGCTGTTGATTGGGACTTCGGCAGGTAAATATCTGCCGCGCGCCGGTACCTGGATGGATGCTGTCAAAGCGGTTTTCGGTATCGGCCTGCTGGCGGTGGCCATCTGGTTACTGGAACGCATCCTGCCGACTGAAATCACCATGCTGTTAATGGCCGCACTGATTATCCTGTCGGCGGTTTACATGGGCGCGGTCGACCGCGTGCCCGAAGGTGCATCAGGCTGGCGCAAACTGTGGAAAGGGATGGGCATTATTTTGCTGATTTACGGTGCGTTCTATCTGTATGGTGTCGCCGCTGGCAGCAAGGATTTGATCCAGCCCTTGAAGGGCATTAGCGGTGGCACGGTAATGGCCGGCAAGGCCGGTGAAACGGGTAAAATAGAGTTCCAGATGATCAAGGGTGAACAGGGATTACAACAGGCCTTGAACTCGGCAGCGGCCGCCGGCAAACCCGTCATGCTGGATTTTTATGCGGACTGGTGTATCTCCTGCAAGGTGAATGAAAAGTATGCATTCAGCCATCCCGACGTGCTCAGCGCACTCAAGGGATTCGTCACCCTCAAGACGGACGTCACGGCCAATGACAAGCAAGACCAGCTGCTTATGAAATCATTGGGGCTTATCGGACCGCCAGCCATTCTGTTCTATGACAGGAACGGCCAGGAAATTCCCGGCAGTCGGATGATCGGTGAAATGTCCGGCGAAGAATTCGCCGCGCACATCAACAGGTATACTGGAAGCCTGTAAACGCAGCGCGATGAAAAACAACCTGATTCTACCGCTGGCCGTCGCCCTGGTTTCGATAGCCGCTGGATTTCTGCTGTTTCGTTACACCCTGTACCAGCCCCAATTTGTCAGCGCCAGTCCGGCTCGAACCACTCAAACAGAACCGAGCATCGACATTGACTACGGGGATATCGTGCTCAATAACCTGCAGGGTCAACCCCAGGCCCTGACCCAATGGCAGGCCCCGGTCATGGTCATCAATTTCTGGGCGCCCTGGTGTGCACCCTGCCGTCGCGAAATTCCAGCGCTGGTTGACTTGCAGAATTCATATCCGGAATCCGTCCAGTTGCTGGGGCTGTCCTTTGACAGTGCTGAAAACGTTATCGATTTTAAAAACGATAACCCGATAAATTACCCGCTACTGATCGTGCGTCACGAATCCACTCTCATCAACC
>JANTFY010000319.1 GCA_024763185.1 Gammaproteobacteria bacterium
TGCCAACGCACTTTGCGCTTCCTGCTCCCAGTGATCGTAGCTGCCGGCGCGGGCCAGTTCCCACAGTTTTTCAAAGCGCGAACGCAATAAGTCATCGAACTCGGGGGTCGAGTTAAACCATTTTGGCCTGACCTCATCCGAGAACCAGAAATCCAGTATCTCTTCGACCAGGTCGTCATCTTTTTTCATAACCACTCCGCCAGATAATACAAATACTGCCCTTCTGAAGACTTGGAGGGCCCCATGACCCGGGCTGCATAATACTTGTTATCCGGGTCGGCTGTTTGCTGCGCCTCTTCCAGCGAATCCTTGATTGTCACGCAGTTCGCTGCAAAACGGTTACGGCTGCGGCGTGGCACATAGACCACGGCATACTGGTAGGTTGAAACCTCAGTCTCGGGATCGGGTGGGACATATCCTCGCAAGATATTCTCCTAGGGCCTAGTCTTAAAAATGCCGATTAGAGTATCCTACCGCTTCGATAAATAAAACCTGAAATCCATGGCTTCCATCTTTATAACCGGCAACAGCAAGGGCCTGGGGCTGGGACTGACCCGATATTACCTGCAACAGGGCGATACGGTTTACAGTCTTTCCCGCGGTGTCTGCCCAATAGAACATGATCGTTTGCAGCACAAGCAACAGGACCTCAGCAACCTGCAACAGATAGATGCCGCGCTGGCCTCTTTACTCCCCGACTCTGTGGACCTTGTCATTTTAAATGCCGGAATGCTGGGTAAAATCCAGGACCTGGCAGACACCTCGATGCAGGAGGTCCACCAACTGATGGATACCAACCTGTGGTCCAACAAGGTCATCATTGACTGGCTGATCCAAAAACCGGTCGCAGTCAAACAACTGATTCTGGTTTCATCCGGTGCTTCCATCAATGGCAACCGCGGCTGGGGTGCCTATTCGATATCCAAGGCAGCCGTCAACATGATGGCCAAACTGTATGCGCATGAAATGCCCGACACCCATATCACCGCCTATGCACCGGGCCTGGTGCACACACAAATGCAGGACTACCTGTGTCATGACGTGGATACCGAAAAATTTCCCTCCGTCCAACACCTGGTGGACGCCTACCAGACACAATACATGCCCGATATTGACACGGCCGCACAGGCTATTGCTGAAAGTTTCGCGGCCTGCCGGAAGTTTGCCAGTGGCAGCTTTGTCGACATTCGTCAACTGTAGATTCGAGCCCGGTTTGTTTTGATATTACTGTGCACCCTTAACGCCCGTTATATTCACAGTTCGCTGGGATTGCGTTACCTGTACGCCAACATGGGCGAACTTCAGGAGCAAACCCAAATCCGCGAATTCATGATCAACCAGCGTGCGATTGATATCGCCGAACAGATTCTCGAACTTGAACCGGACATCGTCGGCTTTGGCCTGTATATCTGGAACATCAGCCAGAGCACCGAAGTGTTATCCATTCTGAAGACCTTGCAACCCGGTCTCAAGATCCTTCTTGGCGGTCCGGAAATCAGTTTTGAAACCGAACAAAGCCCGGCCTTCGCCTATGCGGACCGGGTAATACGTGGCCAGGCCGATTTTGCCTTTGCCCAGGCCTGCCGGGATATCATGCACCATCAACCTGTCGCCAACATCATCAGTGATGCGGCACCTTTTAAACCGGGCGCGTTAAAACTGCCTTATCAATTCTACAACGATGAAGACATTCGCCAACGCGTGCTCTACGTGGAAGCTTCCCGCGGTTGTCCGTTTAAATGCGAGTTCTGCCTGTCATCGCTGGATAAAACGGCACAGGCCTTTAATATCGACGAGTTTTTGCAGCAAATGGAGATGCTGTACCAACGCGGAGCCCGTCACTTTAAGTTCGTCGACCGCACTTTTAATCTGAACATAAAAACCAGCCAGAAAATTCTCGATTATTTTTTAAGCAAACCCCTGCACGATCTGTTTTTGCATTTCGAACTGATACCGGATCGCCTGCCCGATCCACTCAAACAAACCATTCAGAAATTTCCCGACGGGGTTTTACAATTCGAGATCGGTATACAGACTTTCAATCCCGACGTTCAACAACTTATCAGCCGCAAGCAGGATCACGACAAAACCCTGGCCAACCTGAGATTTTTACGCCAGCAAACTGCAGCCCATTTGCACACCGACCTGATCGCCGGCCTGCCCGGTGAAGATATCGACAGTTTTGCCCGCGGATTTGACCTGCTGGTCTCATTGCAACCGCATGAAATACAACTGGGCATTTTAAAACGCCTGCGCGGTACACCGATCATTCGCCACAGCGCGGAATACCGCATGCGATACAACCCTAATCCGCCGTATAACATTCTGAGCACCCGAGACATGGATACAACCACCCTGTTTCGCATCAGCCGCTTTGCTCGCTACTGGGACATGATTGCCAATTCGGGACGTTTTACCCACAGTCTGCCCAGCATACTGGAACAATCCCCTTTTAATAATTTTATGGCCCTTTCTGACTGGCTGTTTAAAACCACCGGGCAAACCCACCAAATTGCTCTGCCCCGTTTATTTAAACTGCTGCATGATTATGGCACAGGTGAAGTTTTCAGAAACAACCTGGAAAAAGACTTTGACAACACCGGCATCAA
>JANTFY010000320.1 GCA_024763185.1 Gammaproteobacteria bacterium
CCAACGAGGATTTCACATAATTCTGCACATCTTCCTTGACGATACGCCCCTTGTTACCCGAACCGCTAACACGGCTAATGTCTACACCAAGCTCCCGTGCAAAACGCCTGATCGCGGGTGTCGCATGCGCTAAAAAAGACGGCGCTGTCGGTTCCGAAGGTGGCACCGGCGCCGGGCCGCTGGGCGCTGACTTGATGGCCTGCTCTTGTTTTACTGGCTCTGTCTTTGTTACCGGCTCAGCTGGGGGCTTTTCCTGAACGGCCTGTTCGGTTTCTGCAGGTGTTTCGCTTTCATCGGATTCACTGACTTCTATCTCGGCTATTTCGCTGCCCTCGGAAATACGGTCACCCACCTTAATACTGACCGACTGAATGGTGCCAGTGTATGGGCTCGGTATTTCCATGGTTGCCTTATCCGATTCCAGAGTAATGATTGAATCATCCTTGCTGATAGCATCACCCGTATTGATGATAACCTCTATGACTTCAATATCATCAAAATCACCCACATCGGGTAACAAGATTTTTTGTGTATTTGCCACGTTATTCTCCGCTTACTGTCTGCCCGAATCCATAAAACTAAACCCTAATGGGATTAGGTTTATCCGGATCAATGTTATATTTCTTGATGGCCTGCTGTACGACCTTGTTTTCTATCTCACCTTCATCTGACAGTGCTTTTAATGCGGCAATCACAACGTAATAGCGATTTACTTCAAAAAAGGTTCTCAAGTTGTCACGGGTATCACTGCGACCAAAACCGTCGGTGCCCAGTGCAACATATTGCATCGGTACATATTCTCGAATCTGGTTAGCGTAGGTACGTGTGTAATCCGTGGCAATG
The DNA here is from genome assembly GCA_024763185.1 of Gammaproteobacteria bacterium. Lineage (GTDB taxonomy): Bacteria > Pseudomonadota > Gammaproteobacteria > JACNJF01. Next base: position 844 of record JANTFY010000320.1, read on the forward strand.
ATGGCTGGTCCTTTGCGCCCAGTCAGCATTTTCTCAACATAACTCTGCCTGGGCTTTTTGGTAGGATTCAACTGATTCCAGCGCGTGCTATCCACGGCTTCCCTGGCCAACTCGTTGATACTCGTCATGCTCCAGATATCCGAATCAATGGAAAAATCCTGCTTGAGTAACTCAGCGGCAGCCTGAACCTCGCGCAATATGGTACCCGAGCCCATCAACTGTACCTTTTTGCCTTTACCCTTACTTTCTGACAGGCAATACATGCCCTTCAGAATACCCTCTTCAGAGCCTTTCGGCATAGCCGGATGATGGTAGTTTTCATTCATGGCGGTGACGTAATAAAACACGTTTTCCTGCTGCTGGTACATACGCTTCATACCATCATGAATAATCACTGCCATTTCATAGGCATAAGTTGGATCATAGGACACGCAGTTGGGAATGGTGCCTGCCACGATCAGGCTATGGCCATCCTGGTGCTGCAGACCTTCACCTGCCAGGGTGGTCCGACCCGCGGTACCGCCCATCAGAAACCCCCTGACCTGCATATCGCCTGCGGCCCATGCCAGGTCACCGATGCGTTGAAAACCAAACATCGAGTAATAAATGTAAAACGGGATCATGTTATGGCCATGGGTATAATACGAAGAGCCCGCCGCTATCCAGGACGACATGGCCCCGGCTTCGTTGATACCTTCCTGCAAAATCTGGCCCTTTTTATCTTCACGATAATACATCACCTGGTCGGCATCCATTGGCTTGTACAGCTGACCACTGTGGGAATAGATGCCCAGTTGGCGGAACATGCCTTCCATACCAAAGGTACGCGCTTCATCAGGCACAATCGGCACGATATTTTTACCGATGGTTTTATTGCGTGCCAGAGTCGACAGCATTCTGACAAAAGCCATGGTAGTGGAAAATTCACGTTCTCCACTATCCTGCAACAGGGCTTCGAACATATCGAGTCCGGGAATCTCCAGCGGCTCTGCCATGTCTTTGCGTACTGGCATGTAACCGCCCAGGGCTTCGCGCTGCTTGCGCATGTACTGCATCTCTTCACTGTCTTCCGTGAAGCGATAGAAAGGCGCATCGGCGATTTGATCATCGGAGATTGGTATATTAAAACGGTCACGGAATGCCTTCAGCGCATCCTCGCCCATTTTCTTTTGCGAATGCGTCACGTTTTGACCTTCGCCTGCCTCTCCCATGCCATAACCCTTAACCGTTTTGGCGAGGATGACGGTCGGCTGCCCGGTGTGCTCCACGGCCGATGCATAGGCGGCATAGACCTTGTTGGGATCGTGCCCTCCTCGATTCAGGCGCCAGATATCCTGGTCTGACATATTTGCCACCATGGCCTTTAATTCGGGGTATTTACCAAAAAAATGTTCCCGCGTATAAGCACCACCGTGCGCCTTATAGGCCTGGTATTCACCATCCACGGCTTCTTCCATGCGCTTTTGCAACAGGCCATCCTTGTCTTTATCGAGCAACGCATCCCAGTAACCGCCCCAGATCACCTTGATGACATTCCAGCCGGCACCACGAAATACCGCTTCCAGTTCCTGGATAATCTTGCCGTTACCACGTACCGGGCCATCCAGGCGCTGCAAATTACAGTTCACCACAAACACCAGGTTGTCGAGTTTTTCGCGCGAAGCCAGCGATATGGCACCCAGGGATTCGGGTTCATCCATTTCTCCATCGCCCATGAAAGCCCAGATCTTGCGATTTTGAGACTCCAGAAATCC
>JANTFY010000321.1 GCA_024763185.1 Gammaproteobacteria bacterium
CAGCATCCAGATAAAGGCACTGCTGAAAAAAGCCAGCACCAGAAACAGGGCGGCATAAACCGGGTTTCGAACGGTCACAACCGACGCCGCTGACAACACGGTGACAGCAGCAAAAAAATAAAAAACAATTGTCTCTATCATAATTATCTACCGGTAAGCCGCATCGGCGGATTTATCGGCTGCAATCTGCGCCTCGTAACGATCACCAATCTCCAGTAACTTTTCCTTGGTCATGATGTTTTCGCCACGGTTTTCAAAATGGTATTCAAAGATGTTGGTTTCCACGATTGAATCGACCGGACAGGCTTCTTCGCAAAAGCCACAATAAATACACTTGAACAGATCAATATCGTAGCGGGTAGTACGACGCGTACCGTCTTCACGCTGTTCGGATTCAATGGTGATGGCCAGAGCCGGGCAAACCGCTTCGCATAACTTACAGGCAATGCAACGTTCTTCACCATTGGCATAGCGACGCAGCGCATGCAGACCACGAAAACGGGGGCTGATGGGGGTTTTTTGCTCGGGATACTGCACGGTGATTTTCTTCTTGAAGAAATAACCGCCGGTCACGCTCAAGCCCTTTAACAGTTCCCAGAAGGTGAAGCTTTTCAGGTAATATTTTATTTGCTTAATCATCGCCCATGACCCTCTTATGCAAACCACGGTCCGACTTTGTAATACACGAACACCCCTTCCACGACCAGCCACACGATGGTGACAGGAATCAATACCTTCCAGCCCAGGCGCATGATCTGGTCATAACGATAACGCGGGAAAGTGGCACGAAACCATAGGAACAACAACATGAAGAAACCGGTTTTCAGGAACAGCCACCATATACTGTCCCCCATCAGTCCCGGGAATGGCGATAACCAACCACCCAGAAACATCAATGCGGTTAACAGTGAAATCAGAATCATGTTGGCATATTCAGCCAGGAAGAAAACGGCGAATGTCATGCCGGAATATTCCACATGGAAACCGGCCACAATCTCCGACTCACCCTCGGCCACGTCAAATGGGGCGCGATTCGTTTCTGCAACACCGGCAATAAAATAAACCAGGAAAAGTGGAAACAAAGGAATCAGAAACCAGTTATACATGGAACCGGATTGCGCATTAACGATTTCGCCCAGGTTAAGACTGCCACCGGCCATCAACACACCGACCAGGGCAAAGCCCATGGCTATTTCATAGGCCACAATCTGTGCTGCAGAACGCATCGCACCGAGCAGGGCATATTTAGAATTGGAGGCCCATCCAGCAATGATGACACCATAAACGCCCAGAGATGTCATCGCCAGGATATACAGCAAGCCGGCATTGATATTACTGAACACCAGCGTGTCGTTAAACGGGATGACTGCCCAGGCCGCCATCGCCGGTGCAAAAGCCAGAACCGGGGCAATGATAAACAGGTAAACGTTGGCGTTGGTTGGAAGCACGATTTCCTTGAACATCAACTTGAACATATCCGCAAAAGGCTGGAACAGACCTTTGGGTCCAACGCGGTTGGGACCCTTGCGGATTTGCATGTAACCGATAACCTTACGTTCCGCCAGGGTGTAATATGCAACGATGATAAACAGGGGCACCAGGATGACGACGATCTTGATCAATGTCAGCACCAAGTACTGCATTTCCGCTGGTAACCAGTCAATGAAGGGTAATAAGAAATCCATTACGACACCTTCTCCACGGTCACGCTACCAAACAGACCCGCCAAATTTTCTACTGCTTTAATACCCGTAGGTATCCAGGCACAACCCGCCGGTATGTTGTCATCAATTCTTAAAGACATAACGGCGGTACCCTCACCCTGCTCGATATGAACCTGGTCAGCATCACTCAGGCCCAGTTTTTCAGCCTGTGCTGTATTGATTCTTACGCAGGCAGCCTCAGCCATATTTTGTGTTGCCTGCAATGCATCCGAGTTACGCACCATATCATCAACCGCATAAATCGCTGTTTCGGAGACCTTCTGCAAGGCCCTGGGGCGCGTGGGTAATTTTTTACTGGACTGGGTAGAACAGAAATTATCCAGCTTTATATCTCGACAAAGCTCTTTGAGTTCATTACGCACAGCCGTCGAATCCGTGTAGCTGTAATCGTCGGCCGGTAATAACACCTGGGCCAGTGCTGTCAGAATCTTCCAGCCCTGGCGACTTTGTCCGGCAGGTACTGCACAACCCTTGAAGGATTGCCACAGCCCTTCCACATTAACAAAGGTTCCCGAGGTTTCTAGAAAACTTGCCAGGGGCAGTATCAGGTCAGCCTGTTCGTTGATGAAATCATTATTATGGCTGTTAAGCGCAATAATAAAGTCATTCTTGCCAGCCGCCGCTTTAACCGTGACACCCTGGTTAATATCGCGCAACGGATCAAGCCCCATCAACAACAGAACCTTGTGCTCATTGGCCAGGATGTCTGCCGTATTCTCACCCGATTGTTCGACTGCCTTGCCGGCGGGTAAACGGTGAGGCAGACAACCCGCCAGGCTGGCCCCTGCTGAATTGCAAGACTCAGACAGGTAACCCAGTGTCGATTGACTCATGGAGGCAATGGCTTCAACCAGTTGCATCAACAGAGCGA
>JANTFY010000322.1 GCA_024763185.1 Gammaproteobacteria bacterium
ATGGAACACGATATGGAACAACAGGTCACCCAACTCCTCTTTAACATGTTCAATATCACCGGTGTCAATGGCATGCAGTAATTCGTAGGTTTCTTCCAACGTGTAGTGACTGATGCTGTGGCTGGTCTGTTTGATGTCCCAGGGGCAGCCGCTTTCAGGATCACGCAGGGCGGCCATCAGTTCGGTTAGGTCGTCTAGTGTGGTCATAAGTCGTTCAATTTTTTCTACGTGTTGTTGTATAGGATTTTTCAGGCATCATTCCGGCGTCCACTCGTAGCCAGGCAGGCAGACCTGTCCTAGAGAATATAAAGATTCCGTACACAGAAAGGAAGCGGGTGTGACCGACTGGAAATGGTAATTTTACAAAAGCCGGAAAAACCTCAGTCAAGGGTCTAAACTCACAACAGAAACTATGATAGAGAAGACCTTTACACAAACTTTTAGCGCCGGCACCCGCATTTATTCTGAGGGTGAAAAGGCTGATGTGGCTTATGTCATCGTCAGTGGCCAGGTTGAGATCACAACCGCTCAGCAGCAAGGCTCGGTCACGCTTAACCTACTGACCCAGGGCCAGCTGTTTGGTGAAATGGCGCTGTTTGAAAATGCCCCGCGTAGTGCTACGGCCACGGCGGTTGAGGATACCGTATTGACGGTGGTCAGCCAGGATCAGTTCAAGGAAAGGCTCAACAATGCGGAACCCATGCTGCGCATGCTGATTCGTGTTTTTATGGCGCGCTATCGTTTAAGTCTGAGCCAGACACGAAGTGAAGGCATGAGGTCCCAGCTTAATGCGCCTTTACCCGAAAATACCCTGTCCGAAGAGACACAGCTGCTGGCGGTTGGGAAGTTCAAACAGGAAAGTGAACTGCGCGAGGCCTTGCAAAACGATCAGTTACAGGTTCATTACCAGCCATTACTGCATTTGCAAAGCGGGTTATGGGCAGGCTTTGAGGCCCTGATCCGCTGGAACCATCCGACCCGGGGTTCCATTCCTCCGCTGGAATTCATTACCCTGGCCGAGGAAACGACGCTGATAATTCCTATCGGGCTGTTTGTGCTGCGCCGCGCCTGTGAAGACATGGTTATCTTGCAGCAGGAACGCAGCAAAGTCATTGCCGATGCGCCTCCCTTGTTTGTCGGTGTGAATGTCTCCTCCAAACAGTTGGCCGACCTGGACTTCATTGAACGTATCGTCGAGGTGGTTAACGAAACCGGTTTGCACCCATCCAATATCAAGCTGGAAATCACGGAAAGCATGACGATCGATTACCAGCTTGTCGTAAAGTGGGTTCGACGCTGTAAGGAACTCGGTTTTAGCGTGGCCATTGATGACTTTGGAACGGGTTATTCAAGCATGGAACATCTGCTGGAGCTGGATATAGATACGCTTAAAATCGACCAGACTTTCATCAGGAAAATGCACACCGAGGATAAGGCACATAAACTGGTCAAGGGTATCGTTAACCTGTCCAGGGCTTTTGAATTTTCGATCGTGGCGGAAGGGCTTGAAACCGAACAGGACGTCGATAGCGTGCGCGACATGTCGGTTGATTACGGTCAAGGCTACCATATCGGCAAACCGCAAGTGCTGGAAGACTTGCTGCAACAGATCAAAAAAGGCGTCTGACCAGACCTTTCTGCGAGAAGCTGTGAAATCCAGCCGATTATGGCCTGGCACAGTTTACTACCCGCAATGAATTGCGCTGCCTGCGCTCATCATCCTAAAAAGTATGAATTCAACCAGAAGTTGTCACAGGTTTCACCCATAAAATGGCACAGATAGCCGACATTCAGGTTTAGGCTTGTGAATATGTGCTATCGACCCAGGCTGAGTGAAAACTATTTCCTGATTTTGAAAGTGGAAAATGATAGTCGTTTTTATACTGATTACATTGATTTAGTGGTAAGTTTAAACAAAATAATAAGCACAAATGACTCAGTTGTGGAAAATTATTTTACTCAATCCTATTTTTTTGACTTTTCACACAGCCTGGACCCGAAGCAGTCAATTGGATAAACCAGAACTTGAATAGCATGATCATTTAATGTGTACCTGACCCCAGTTATTCCCAATATGAAACGAGTCATCAATATCCTGGGGACTAAGCAACTGATGGAAGCGATCCAGGCATAAACTGGATCAACCTTTTATCTGAAAATTATATCAACAGGATGTATAAAACCTGAGTTTTCACACGGCCTGGACCCAATCCAGACATAAAAAAGCCACCTTATTAGGGTGGCTTTTTCCATCATATGTATTTATCTGCTTTGCTATTCCCAGGCAAAACTTAATATCCCTCCACCCGAGACATGCGGGCCATTCACCTTGGTATTGCTGGTGCCATCCGGCAATACCGTGTAAAGCTCGATGTCGTTATCGGTATCCTGGTCAGCCCGATAGGCGATCCGGCTGCTATCCGGCGCCCATTGAAAATCATTGAATACATCGCCGTTTGTCACCAGGGTGCCGTTGACCCTGGTATTGCCGGTGCCATCCGGCAGCACCGTGTAAAGCTCGTTGTCATTATCGGTATCCTGATCAGCATGGTAGGCAATCCGGCTGCTGTCCGGTGC
>JANTFY010000323.1 GCA_024763185.1 Gammaproteobacteria bacterium
TTTTTTGGGCTTGCTGCCAGGATAGAAACCGTTACCCATGCGGTTAATTATCTCGGCGCTCAACAGGTTCACGACCTGGTTTTAACGGCTTCGATAGCGCGCACTTTCAGTGATTTAAACAGCCCTGAATTTGATTTAAAACGTTTCTGGAATCGCAGCGTTTATAACGCCATTGCTGCGCGAGACCTGGCCACGTTTTGCAACCTGATTGACGGTGAGCGCTTATTTGTCAGCGGGTTACTGAGTCATATCGGCGACCTGATGATGTTTCAATCAATACCTGAACTGACGCAACAGGCACTGGTGCAATCACAACAAAGCGCGAGACCGCTACACCTCTGCCAGCGAGACTTGGTGGGTTTTGACTACGCGGCGGTTGCTGCCGAATTGTTAAAAAACTGGCACCTGCCAGAGAGTTTAACCGAAGCTATCCGTTATCAGCTTGAACCGGGTGATTGTAAGTCGTTTGCCCTGGAAGCCTCCATTTTGCATATTGCCGGTCATCTTGGCCTGGCCTTCGAGCAGGCTATCCCGATAGATACCATTGTTTCGGAATTGGACCACCAGGCACTGAAACTCAGTGGATTAACGGCGGATCAACTGATTGTCATTCATACCCAGGTGCGCAAAAATCTCGACAGCGTTAGGCGCATGCTGTTCCCGCAGTACTGATCCATACTAACCCGTCCATCTTGCCCGGCTCCTTTTGTGAAAGCGGATTCTCAATATTTGTGACCCATTAGGCCAATATCGGGTCGCTTTTAGCGCTTTTATGAACTATATAAAGCCCATTACCCAGGTATTTAATCATTTATGGGTTGATGGACTAACCCGCGGATTTTTATAGAAAAAATGACAGGCTTTATCAGGCATTCCTTAAACGCGCTCAGTGAAATCTGGTCTTTGACCGATTTTAATCGTTCCGAGTTATCCAGTTACGCTCAATCGCTGATATTTACGGATACCCGCAAGGGCATCATTACGTTGTGCTGGGTGTTGTTTTTTATTCTTGCCGGTTCCGCAATTTTATACGCTTACCTGGGTTATGAGCGTATTTACATTTACTCGTCAGCCATTCTCGCCGTACTGTCTTTGCACATGTCATTTTCTGTCAGGGTTATCAACGAAACCCGGGTACTTTACCTGCTGGCCATTACCATGCTGGTGATCAATGGCCTGGCCATGGTATTGCTGGCGCATCAGAGTGGCGGTTTTAATTCTGCCTTGTTTGCCAGTGTGGTGTTGTTGTTCCTGGTCATGCCACTGGTGCCCTGGGGCCTGCGTGAGGGACTGTTGATCGTGGCCCTGGTATACGGGGTATTTACCTCTTCCACCCTGAGTGTCGAAGGCCGCTTTGATGCCGAAACCCTGTGGATACTGCAATTTGTCATGCTGGGCGCCAGCCTGACCACGTTGGTGGTAATTTCGCGCAATATCATGGTGCGAAGAAATGATATTAAAACGCGCTTTGAACTGGAAATGGCACATGACCGCATGGAAGTGTTGTCACTTAAAGACCCGTTAACCGGTGCCTGGAATCGGCGATTCCTGGAAAAGAATTTTAATGACATCATCAGCCAGTATACGCGTAAAAACCTGCCCATTTATTTTGCCATTATCGATATCAACGATTTCAAACCGTTGAACGATAATTTTGGCCATGATTATGGTGACCTAGTTTTAAAACAGTTAACGCGGCATTTTCTAAAGGCTTTCTCGGGCAGTGAACACCTGATTCGCATGGGCGGTGATGAATTCGCGATTTTAATGGCCTCCAATAATCCGAAGCTGGTACTGAAAAAAGCCGCGGATGAATTAAGAACAGACCCGGAATTGTTTTCGGCCAGTGGTGAGACCCAGGTGAATTTGAGTATTGGGGTCATTGAGCTACCCCAGAATGGTACGGTCAACCTGGACCAGGTTTACCGCAAGGCCGATCAAGTGATGTATCAGGCGAAACAGAACAAACACCAGTCACAGGCCCGATCCAATATCATCATAAGCCGCGTGGAGTGAATGGAGTGTCGTTTTTAGCCAAACTTGTGGGTAAAAAATCCGCCACTGCCACGAGAAAACCCGGGCTGATTGGTCTTGACCTGAATAACCATAATTTACATCTGTGCCAGCTGCGTGCTGAATCAGACCATCATTATACGATTGTGGCCAAATCCTCCATTCCCTTTGACGGCAGCCGTGATCAGCTGCTGGATTCTCCACGAGCCTTCAAACAACTGCTGGCCAAAGCCACGCGTGGCAAAAAATTTAAAGGGCGCAAAGTCACTGCCATCATGCCGCCGGATGAGGTGCGCATCATATTGTTGACCTATAAAGCCACGGTGACGGATGTTGACACTGAAATACTGAAGATGTTAAGCCAGCGCGTTGACGATGATATCAATGACTACGTGATCGATTATCTGCCGGTACGTAACAACAAATCGGACGATGAGCATATCGTCATGGCCTCCATGGCCAAAAGGGACAAGGTCGAACGCCTGCTCAATAC